>JABJPQ010000455.1 GCA_018663815.1 Halobacteriovoraceae bacterium
ATAAATAAATAAATAAATAAATTAAACTATCTGACTAATACGCTCAATATAACTGAAGCGCACTACAAATACTAAGTAACCCCTTATCCTCTGGATAAGTCGGCTCATACTGTCTACTTATTAACATGAATTACATCTTAACTCGCTTTAAACCATACTTAAGAATGAGTAAATTACGCGTTAAAAGAAATTTTATTTAATAGTCTGTTATAATTTAGTACATGAAAGTTCTTTATTTAGGAAAAGATGCACTATTTTTAACAGGTCTTACACAAACCTTTTCAGAAGTTTATGCTGATTCTCCAATAAACATCCACGAATTATTCCCAGAACCAGGAAGCTTTATTGGAAAGTTTTTACCTCTTATTTTACAAGAAAAATCAAATATTATAATAGTAGATTTCTCTACGGATTTTGAGCTCATGCGAGAACTCGCCTGGCAACTAAGTATCTCTCTCAACCCTAAGGATGTGACTTTAGTTGGGGTCCTTGATATTCCCCATAATGAGGAATCAGAACATGAACTTGACCTGGTCAGTTTAACTCAAATTCCGATTATTCATTATAAAGGAAATGACTTAAAAAACATTATCTTTGATGCAATGTACTTAACAAATTTTAATAACCAAGCAAGGGGTGAATATGCAACTTTTTCAAACCCTGCCCTCTATAAAAAAGCAAACTACTTCTCAGCTTTAACTTATATTTTAGATAACTCTAAAGCTATAATGGAGTCAAGTGTTCCCCTTGTAGAAGGTGATCATCTTCGTTTAGAGTCAGATGATTTACCGGCCATTAACAATAAATATGCAAAAGTTATAGGTTCTAGTAATGAGCTTTTAAGAACTAAATTTTCCAATAGGTATCTGCTCGATTTAGAGTTTGAAGGAGGCGAAGTTCAAGATATATCACTTGAAAGAGATGATGCTCCTGAAGAGGACGAAAAGGAAACACCGACACCAGAGGCTATTTCAAAAGTAGACTTGAAAGATTTGAAATTAAATATTGAACAACTAAAGAATGCTTCTAAAGAAGGGTTAAAAAAACTCTTAATGATCCAATCAAATTTGGATGTATTAAATCAGTTAAGCCAGCCCTTAATAGATTATCCATACAATATAAAATTTCTTACTAAGTTTACTTCAGAGATGAATTTACTCAAAACATTTAGGCCTCATTTAATTTCAGTCGAACTTACGACTAAAAGTGCCCCAAAGGTCGAAAGTGAAGAAGAAAAAATAAATGATAGTGAAGATACAGATGAAGCAGGTTATTCCTCAGAGATAAACCTAGAAGATATAAAAAAGCTCGTCGCTATGATTAAGAGTATCGATAATTATTCTCCAGTCATAAATCTATTCAATTGTCCTAAGTTAACAGATGATCAAATGCAAGCCCTCGACTACCCGATGCTAATGACAATAAATACAAAGATGACTATAGAGTTGCTAATTAAAATGTTAGAGGCCATTGAAAAGAAAAACTCGGAGGAAGTGCAAGAAGCGCCAGATAGATTCTTGGACGGAGTAAAGGTCCCGTTTAAGTTTAAGATGTTAGATAAGGAAGTTAGAGTTCGTCATTCTATTGAAATCAAAATCACAAGTCTTTCAGAACACGAAGTGACATTTATTTCTAACAAAAAATTACCTGAGAGAGAGATCCTGTATACAGAAATGCCAGCTAAGTTTTACTTTACCGTAGTACTTCCAATCGATACTTTAGAAAAGTCAAAAATTGGTAATCATTATTTTGCTTTGATTCATGGAATTACTCCTAGTGAAACGCAAAAGTTAAGAAGCGTTGTTAACGAACTTTTCTTTTTGGAGTTACAAGAAAAAAAGGCAGAAGAAAAGCTGGCCGTCGAAGCCTTAAAGTTACAAAAAAAACAAGAAGAGAAAGATGCCATCGAAGCTGCTAAGCAAGCTGAAATTCAAAAGAAACTCGATGAAGAAGCAGAAAAAAAGCAAGTTGAAGAAGAGCGAATTAAAGCCGAGGAAGAAAAGAAAAAAGCAGAAGAACAAAAAGCTTTAGATGAAGCAGAAGAAAAGAAAGCTAAAGCTGAAGCTAGTGATAAAGAAACTACTGATGCAAAAACAGATGAGGCATCAGAAATAAGTGAAAAGAAAACCAAATAAATAGTTTTAACTAGTACTTAGCAGTCCATGTCGGTCGGGTGACACCACATGATTCCCCAGTAATTATGACTTCAGACTGGTGTGTAATACCAGCAATAATTGTACCTACCACTTTCAGTCTATTAAATATTAAAATTGCTTCTTGTATTTCATCTGCTTCAAGCAAAGTGACTCCTCTACCAGAATCAAGGCTCCACGCAGCAGGATTAAACCCTCTTGAAACAGAGCTAATATTAAATTCTACTTTCATACAAGGTCCACTAATTTGCAATGGGACGTTATATTTATCAGTAAGGCTTATAGCAAAATAAATTTCATCAGTAGTTAAAGGTTCAATTTTTTTAAACGTCTCTGGGTGAAGGCTTGTTGCAAAAGACTGAGCTGATAAAAGCAAAATCATTGAATAAAATAGTTCTCTCATCATTCTTACTCCTTATTTGAAATTTAAATAGGAAACATCACAGACACAATTAGCCAAATTGTTGCGTTATTTCAAATGATATTATTTAAAATAATAGATGATATGGAAAAAGTAATAAAAAGTGCATCTTTAAGGAAGGAATCATGAAAATTTTAATTAAGCTGTTTAAAGGCTTAGATATAATGTACACCTAACCCTATGAAAAAAGAAAAAGGATTACACTCAAGAAATATTCATCTTCAAGAATACAACTTTGATGCTCTAATCAAAGATTATCCTAGCTTAGCTTCTTTTGTAAAAAAAAATAAATATGATGCTCTAGGTATTGATTTTTTTAATCCCAATGCAGTTTTGACTTTAAACCAGGCATTGTTGGCTCATCACTACAAGGTAATTGATTGGTCTGTTCCGAAAGGACATCTTTGTCCTCCAGTTCCAGGTCGTGCCGACTATATTCATTATATCGCTGATTTACTAGCTGAGGCTCATGATGGAAAACCTCCCGTCGGTACAAAAATAAAAGGTCTTGATATAGGTAGCGGTACAAGTTGTATTTATCCAATTCTTGGAAATTGTATATATGGCTGGAAATTTGTTGGTAGTGATATAAGCTCCGACGCTATTAACCACGCCAATAAAATATTAAATTCAAATCCAACGCTTAAAAAGAACATCAAAACTCGCTTCCAAAAATCTGCGAAACATACTTTTAAAGACCTTATTAAGTCTGATGAGAAGTTCGATTTTACTATGTGTAATCCCCCTTTTTACTCTTCTTTGGAGGAAGCCAAGAATGCGTCTTCTCGCAAAGTTAAAAATCTCAATGTTAATAAAGTAAAAAAAGGGCACACTCCAGTAAATAAAAATAACCCATCAAACTTTGGAGGTATCAAGGCTGAACTATGGTGCCCTGGAGGAGAGATCTCCTTTATCAAAGAAATGATCAAAGAAAGTATTATTGTTAAAGATCAATGCCGCTGGTTCACAACCCTCGTTTCAAAAGCATCTCATCTTACTGAACTTGATAAGTTTCTGCAGGGCTTTAAACCAACAGAAATACGCACATTAGAAATGCACCATGGCCAAAAAACTAGTCAAATCTTAGTTTGGAGATTTTAACAGCTTAGTGATGCTAATTTAATAGTAAAGTTCTAGCTGAACAAATTAACCTGCCCTAAGCCTCTAATATCATAAATAAAAAGATCTCCCTAAAAATGCAATTAATACCACAAACCATTAAAATTCTTGAGTTAAACAGCAATGAGTGCTAACTAATTGACCAAGTTAGTAAAAAGCTGAGTTTTAAATTAAAGCTTAGGAGAAAAAGGATAAGTATGAAGATTTTTTTAGTGATAATGGCCTTACTAATCTCAAGCAATATCTTTGCTTCATCTAAAAGGTTAACGCTTTTAAAAACCTTAATTGAAATGAACGAAGTTACAAAGACATATGGCAATATAAGTGCAGAAAATTATATCACTGACGCATTTAGAATATATGTTCCAGAAGGTATGGAAGACTCTCACCCTAAGTATTTTTTTTCAGAGCTGTACCAGGATCAATATATATCCAAGTTAATTAAAGAAAATAACTTTACCGACAAAGAACGGTTTAAAAAATTAAAAAAGAATCGTAAATCTTTATTAACTAATACTCTTAATAAAGGATGGCTTCGAAGCGAAGCTAACATGAAAGACAAAGTTGAGACTTTGTTTGAAATAGTAAAAAAATCCAAAAGGTTTTCATTAAATGTATTTACTTACTTTTGGGATCCACCAAACTCAGAAGGGTGGATGATCATCTTAATTAAAGATCATTACGAAGATGATAGTTTTGGCCTGTACATACAAAGAGCTGAACGAGAAGACGAATATTTATAACATGCATGGTATCTGATTAATAAAATCATCATTCATGAAGAGACACAAACTGTTTACGTTCTCTTTGCTGTAATATCACAGTACGACTTTCCCACCAATATTCATTATTAAAATCTTTGGACAAATTAACTATTTGTCCAAGCTTTGGCACAATAAGATTTAAGCCATGCTGTTTTGAAATTTTAAATAATTGTTTTATAGGATCGTACCAAGTATGTGTCGAAAGAACGAACATTCCCCAATGAACAGGAAAATATTTTTTGGCTTTCAGATCTCGATATGCTTGGGCCGCCTGAGTGGGTAGCATATGAACTTGTTTCCAATTTTTATTATATTGGCCACTTTCAAGAAAGGCGACATCAAAAGGTCCGTACTTGGCTCCAATATTTTTAAAATGAATATCATAACCTGAGTCACCACTAAAATAAATATTGTTATTTTCAGACTGAATTACCCATGATGCCCAAAGAGTACAATTTCGATCAAACAGCCCTCGACCTGAGAAGTGCTGTGCTGGAGTTGCAATGAATTTAATTTTTTCTAAGCTAGTTTCTTCCCACCAGTCCTTTTCAATAATACGTTTCGGCTCAATCCCCCAACCTTCAAGATGTGCACCAACTCCAAGCGGAGTGATAAATTGAGTATTTTTATCCCTAAAGAACTTGATTGAATCCATGTCTAGATGATCGTAATGATCATGAGAAATGAGGACATAATCAATCTCTGGTAATTCTTCTAAGCTAAGAGCAGGTGCTTGAAACCTTCTTACCAGAAATTTAACAGGAGCTGCAGCACCGGAGAAAACGGGATCAACAAGTATAATTATCCCATCCATATTCAACAAAAATGATGAATGGCCAAACCAAATAGTTTTCAAATCCTTGCTCGGTTTTAAAAAATTTTCCATATTTGGCTTTAACTGAGGAAGAAGCCTATCTGGTGCTGAGCCTTTTCTTTTTTTCAAAAAATCTAATATAACACTGACTGACATATTTTCTTTTGTCATCTTTTCAATAATACCAGATTTACGATTAACAAATTTTTCATTTTTTACGTCATAGTTATTTGAGGTGCTATATTTTTTGATTCTTTTATCCTCCAGATCACTCCCCATACTAGAGCACCCTGAGATTATTTGGATTAGAAATATGATCGAAATGGTCCCTCCGATTACAATTTTTGTGATTTTTTTCCAACAAGTTAGGATTGCTTTATGCTTTCCTTGTAAGATATTCATGTATTTTCCTGATCTATTCATGTTTTAACAAGTATACTATTTCCAAAACTACTTGAAAATCCTAAACAAATTGTAGATTCAGACTTTACTTAGAGATGTTTTAGTCGTACAAATCTCTTTTACACATTTCGTGTAAAATTTATGTTTAAAAATCGAGGAAATTATGAGTACAGGTACAGTGAAGTTTTTTAATGATGCAAAAGGTTTTGGTTTTATTACTCCTGAGAATGGCGGAGATGACCTTTTTGTTCATACAACTGCAGTAGAAGGTGGAATCCTTGACGAAAATGATAAAGTTGAGTACGAAATTGGTGAAGGACAAAAAGGTCCTTGTGCAGTACAAGTTAAAAAAATATAATCTGAAGAAAATATTTTTTGTTACGAAAAGGAGCTTTTTAAGCTCCTTTTTTTATTTAGTTGTGCCCACACAGCGGTATTTTTATAATTGAAGTAAAAAATTTGTGGCCATTGAATTATACGGGCCAAGTTGTGAGGTGCTACAAGAGTCAGTCATTTGTCTTCCATTTACTTTATAAGTAATAACAACAAAAATACCATCCTGCTTCTCAAACTTAAATTCACAGCTGGTCCCAATCTTAGGGTCGTGAAAAACGTTCACTGTCTCACTGGTAGAACCTTTATAAGATCTTACGATTTTCATTTGTGTTTTCATAAGCCTAGGAATGGGTCTACGTGGAATTTGTCGCCTAAATACACGTCTGCTATTTTCCATTGGTATGGCAACATAAACTCCATTAGCTTGATCCACAATTTGTGATACATTTTCCCAAGCGCTGCAAGAACATGCCATGGTTTTTACAGAATATAACATTACAATCACTAACAATAATTTCATTTTCATATAACTCCCCTTTTGTACAAATTTACTAATACAAATTAAATATCAAAGTGAAAACACAATTTATCATTTGAAAGTATGATAATGATTAGCCCTTAATAGGCAAAATATAAAAAATACTTATCTTCGTATTAAAAATGTTCGATCAATGGGGATAAAATTAGACGCAGACTTAACCAAGGAGTCTGCAGTCAATTGAGGGACTCCGTAGACATCAACAATTTTACCCATTGTGATGAGTCTATCTGCTAATAAATCAAAATCTCCATCACCGCTAAGCAAAATTAATCGATCTACACTCAACGCTGTCTCGAGCATATCGATAGCGATACCAACATCCCAATC
>JABJPQ010000062.1 GCA_018663815.1 Halobacteriovoraceae bacterium
CTACTGGTAGCTTTTGTTTTCTAACATATTCAAGGGTTAATGGGTCGTTAATAAGAGATACACCATGGCCAATTCTTTCTGAACCTAGAAGAACAGCATCTCGGACATTTTTAATCTGCCCCATCTCCCCAGCGTGCATTGTTAAACCAAAGCTATCATTTTTGAATCTTTTTTTTGCATTAGAAATTGCAACGTAAAATTCCTGAGTATGCTCCATAGCGGGAGTATATGTTTCATCTCCAACAATATTAATACCAACAATAGCAGTTGATTTATTTTGAGTGAAACTCTTAATGATTTTTTTAGCTAAACTAGAATTAACTCCTCCTCGATAGTAAGATATTTGCCACCGAGGTATTACACCCGTCTCCTTCTCTAACGAAATTGCCATCTGATCTAGACGTGATAAAGACTTTTTATCCAGTGGAAATCCTTTTATAAACTCAACATAACGAATTCCTTGTTTTTTTGCATCCAATAAATAGCTTTTGTAAGCCTCATAAGCCATTGGAGAGAAGGTTCCTCCATCAACAAGTTTTTTTGTGATAGGAAATATCTGTGCAAATTCACTAAAAGTTACGACATCTCTTGGAAGGCAGAACTGTGCCTGAGCAATACTCTGGTCATTTTGGGACATATTGTTATAGCTTTTATTGCCTTTGAAACTAAAGCGAGAATCTTGGTAACTTTGAAATGAAAAGTCTTTTAGGCGAAGTAATCTCTTAACTGTTTCATGTGTAATTGCTCCATTTGGATGAACATGAAGATTTCCACCTTTAGGAAATTGTTTACATAGCTGCTGTATTTTATGAGGAATTTTTCTAAGATTATCAAAGTTAATCAAGGAGTTCTTTTGTGCTTTTTTCTTTGCTTTGAGTATTATTTCATTGTGTTTTTTGTAAAGATTTCGTTGATTTTCGGGGGTTAATCCATTGCCTATAATATTATCGATCTCAATCGAGGAGACATGTTTTTTTTTAATTAATATTTGTTCTTGAAGGTATTGTTTTGTTGATTCATACCGAGCAAATTGGTTAGCTAGGTCCGACTCAAGGGAAGGAAAAGCAAAAGAATTGCTAGAAATAATTAGTGTGCTGAGTGCAGAGTAAAAAAGATTCATCACCTACTTCCCTCCAACTTTGATTCCCATGAGCATTGTTGTATCACTTGAGCTTTTAAGAATAATTTGGTCCCCTTTTTTGGGGGTATATTTACGGGGAGCCTGATTTCTAAAAAAACCTTGAGGAGGTACAGATTGATCAATTAAAAACCACGTGATACTTCCACTTTGATGTTTTATTCCCATTGAAAATCTTGCATGTCCAGATGTTCCATACCCTCCATCTGAATTGATATTTTCTATATCATTATGTTGGTCGCCAATGGCAACCTCAATTGTTTCGACTTCATTAATTTTTCCTAGTGGAATCAAAAGAGAATTGTCTTTAAACCTCCATCCAGATGGAAGATTTGGCTGTTTAAACGAAGAGCGATAACCAATAGAGAAAGCTCCTGGGTATTTGCCAACATATTTTTTCTTTATACCAAAGCTTTTTCCCTTGCCTGATTCGCTATCACCAAAAGAGACTCTGGGAGTAAACTTCTTTTCAAGTACAATTTTTGATTTTTTAGGGACAAAATTAAGAGTAATAGCATCAACTGTAACAGGATCTTTTCCGGAGCTGGTTACTTTAATGGCATCAATTTTTATTAGCTTTTTTGAATGATCACTGAGCCTAGTGCCAGTATGTCCTATATCAGGCCATCTATATAAGTTGTCTATTTCAGGAGTATTACCAACTTCTGCATATTTGGCTCCTTTTTTTTGTGATGGATTACCCCAGTATCTCCATCGACTGCCATCTGGGTAGTCTTTGCTGTGAAGGTGAATGGAAGTCATCCCAGGAATATTATCATAGTCAGGAGAGTCTTCCTCAGTCGAGCTTCCTCCTTTGTTATAAGAAGGCTCTTGCCTATGTCCTAGAGAAACCATTTCGATAGGATAGTCTTGCAGCTCAGAGGGTACCGAAAGGTAGAAGCACTCATTGGGTTTAAGTATTTTATTCATCTTAAATGTAATACTATTTTTTGTTTTTGTATCATGATAATTTGGTGTTTTAATTATTTTACATCGATCTCCAGGATCATTTACAATAATATCATTTATTGTGGTTACTTTTAATACTCGTTGTAGGATTTTTTTTAATTCATTGATTGCTTGTTCTCCTGGTAGTTGTATGACTTTGTCGAGGCAACATGTTTCTTTGTCTTTAATAATTTTACAGTGAATATTGATTGATTTTTTTAAGGCTTCACATCTATTTAATAGATACGTTGAGTTCTGTAGGTAGGATAGATTGTTAGGAACAACAACAATTTCATGAGGTGAAATATTTTCGATAATTGTTAAGTATTTATTTTTGTAAAAAAAACGTTGAAAGCTTTGTGTATTTTTAGTTTTACTGTAAATAACCATCCCAACATTATTGGTACTTGCGTATACAAACCTTGTTGTTAAAAAAAAGATAAGTAGTAAAATTGTATGGGAAAAAACATTCTTAAGCACTTAGTGTACCCTCCATTATGTAATTTCTTATCGTCTTTTGATTTTAAATCTTAATTGAAAGTGAAATGCTCAATTACAGATGGTTAATTATGATAAGGGTGCCCATCCCGAATACTCATAGCTCGATAAAATTGTTCTACAAATAATACTCGAGCGATTTTATGGGGAAAGGTTAACTTGGATAAAGAAAGCTTCGCACTTGCTTTAGCTAAGAGCTTATCTCCATGACCTTCAGCCCCAGCAATGACAAAAATAATATATTGATGAGTTTCAATTTTTTCATACAACCATTTGGAAAAAGCCGGACTTGCGTACTCAATTCCAAACTCAGTTAAAGCAACGACGAAAGCATTATTATCTTTGGTAATATCTTGAATTTTTTTAAAGACAACATCAGCTTCTTGATCTTTATTTTCAGCTCTTGCTTTAACTTCATGAATGATGAGTTGAGGATTTTTAATTCGCTTTAGATAACTTTCTTCGACAGTTGTGAGGTTCTTATCTTTAAGTTTTCCAACAACAATGAGATGAGCCTGCATACTTAGAAATAGTCACGTGTACTTGGCTCAGATTTCTTGATCTCTTCAGCTTGTGAAAAATAATATTCTTGTGGAATAGGTAACTGACTTTGATCATGCCATAAACTATCAAGGTCAAAAACGTCTCGCGTGAGCTCTTGGAAAATATGAATAATGATATCTCCAAGATCTAATAAAATCCATTCAGCATTACCCATTCCCTCTAAGGAGAGTAACTCAAGATTATGCTCTTTTAAACTAACAACTATTTCATCAACCATCGCTTTGGCTTGAATCTCATTCTCCGCTGAGGCAATAATATTATAATCACATAAAGAACTTGTTTCTTTCGCATCGTAAACTTTGATATTAATACCCTTAAAGTTTGCAATGATCCAGGCTGAGGCTAGCGCCATATTCTCAGGATAATTATTCGCAGTTACTATTTTTGCGATTTCTTTTTGAATATACGGATTATTCATTTTCTGCCTCTTTGTGGTTTTCTTTAGTCTTTAGCATGAGTCGTTTTAAAAGATCAAGGTTAAGCCCCGAAACACTGGAAATCGGTAAAACTTTCTTATCTGTGTGTCGTTCCATCTCGGTTTGAAATTTTTCAATCTCTTCCTCAGTCATGGCATCTATCTTAGTCAGACAAACAATCTCGACCTTTTGAGCAATTGCTTCTTTGTATTTTAATAACTCAGCTCGAACAGTGGCATACATCTCAATGGCTTCATAGGGTTCTAATAGCATAGAGCAGTCAATGAGATGCACGAGAGCGGTTGTGCGTTCAATATGTTTTAAGAATTTAATTCCTAAGCCTTTACCCTCAGCTGCATCTTCAATTAAGCCTGGAATATCAGCCACAACGATAGAATTTTCCTCATCTACCTTAACGACACCTAGATTTGGTTCTAAAGTCGTAAAGGGATAATCAGCAATTTTAGGTCTCGCAGCAGAGATACTTGATATAAGGGTGGATTTACCAGCGTTAGGAAGACCTACGAGAGCAATATCGGCAATTAACTTAAGCTCTAGTCTAAGATCAATTGAAACACCAGCTTCACCATCTTGGGCAATTCGTGGAGCTTGATTGGTAGAGGTCTTAAAATACATATTTCCTAAGCCACCCCGGCCACCTTTGGCCATGAGTTCACATTGCTCATGTAATGTAATATCTTGCAGTAGGTTGCCAGTTGTGTTGTCAAAGACAAGTGTTCCAACAGGAACGTGGATGATTAAATCTTCACCGGCGTGTCCATCCATTTGTTGACCGCTACCATTTTCACCGTTTTCAGCAGGATAGAATTTCTTCCCCCGAAAATTGACGAGGGTATTAATATTTTCATCACCTTGGATAAAAACGTTTCCACCACTTCCGCCATGTCCACCAGCTGGTCCACCATAAGGGACGTGCTTCTCACGACGAAAAGCGACTTTACCACTTCCACCTTTACCAGATTCTATTTGAATTTTAACTTCATCTATAAACTTCACATTACCGTCCATAAAAAAAGGAGTTATTGCTAACTCCTTATTATATTCTAAAAATTAATCCTAAATTTTTTTTAAAAAACTAAGCTGAAATAACAGAAACAGTTTTCATTTTTTTATTGTAATGGCCAAATTGAACTTTTCCATCAGCAACTGCAAAAAGAGTAAAATCTTTACCCATTTTTACGCCTTGACCTGCATGAAACTTAGTTCCTTTTTGACGAACAATTATGTTTCCAACTCCAACAACTTCACCACCGAATTTCTTAACTCCTCTCATCTTTGGATTAGAGTCACGACCGTTACTAGTACTACCACCTGATTTCTTATGAGCCATTATATTTCTCCTAAATTAATTTTAATTAAGCTTTAATACCTGTGATTTTTAAAGCTGTGTAATATTGTCTATGTCCATTTTTCTTTCTGTAAGTTCCTGGACTTCTTTTCATAATAATAATTTTTCTTGAACGAGCTTGTCTAATAACTTCAGCAGTTACTTTAGCACCTTCAACAAGAGGAGTTCCAACTTTTGGAGTATCTCCACTAACAAAAAGAACTCTATCCAGTTCAACTTTTGTTCCAACTTCGTCGTCCATTCTTTGAACGTCAACGATATCACCTTCTTTAACTTTGTATTGATGACCTTTGATTTCTACTACACCGTACATTTTTTTCTCCTTAAAAGTCTAGCTAGGAGAGACAATTGTCTACTTACTCCCTAGATACTAGATTACAATAATGAACTCTAACTTTTATGGCCTAGAGGGTTAACTGTCAATGAAATTATAGTTTAAAATGCGCCTCTAATTGCGGCTCCAATTTGTCCTGGAATGAGGTCTTGGTCAGCGTAATCGGTATCGTCTTTCGCACTGCTGATAGCACCACTTGCAAAAATTCGTGCAGAATAATACTGTTTAAAGCTGTAAGTGTTTGAAATCTTGTAAGGAGAAAACTCTGATTCAGGGTCGACGGCCAGGTGAATTTCGGCCATCCAATTGTCTTGAATATTGTAAAAATTAAACCAAGAGATAATATTTTCAATGGGAAGGTAATTATTATTGATTTTTGTATCATCACTAGCTGAATTTTGTATTTTTCCTATCTCTATTCTGGATATCCACTTTGGGTTTAGAATGAGTTCATAACCTAGTAAGTAATGGGTAAGACCTTTGGCTTCTTTATCTTCAGAATCTAAAAGTTGTGAGTTCTTCACTAGCTGGGCGAAGCCAAAACCATATTTTGCTTTATATTTAACTTCAAAGCCGTACTTGTGGCGGTTTTGATCCTCTCCAACAATGTAATTGACCAAAACCTTGTGAGATTTTTTCCATTCACCTCGTAAAAGAATTGTTCGAGTAAGCTTCTCATCGTAGTCAGTATAGGATTTATCACCTAAAAAATAAAAATAAAGTTTAAACTTGGGATCTCTGGCCAAAAGTATTTCAAAACCGTCATTGGCCATGTTTACGCCCTGGGTGTTAGCAAAGGTTATATTGTGATTAAAGGGATTGATTGGATTGATGCCAAGACCTTCACCATATTGAATAAATAGTCGGCCAAATTTAATATCTATTTCTTCGTCAGACCATTCGTAAACAAAATTATTGAGTACAACATCTGAGCGGCTATCTTTAGTTGTGTTTGAGTGTTCTAGCTTAAAGAGATCTCTGCCAATGACTTTATGGGGGAAGATAAAATAATTAACTCCAATTTGTTTATCTTCAATAAGAGTTGATTGACTATGGTGTAGAAAGGAGCTGAGTTTTATTTTATGTGACCAAAGCTTAAGATCAAAACCAACTTGTCCGTAAGCTCGATTAGCACTTGCGTTTGACCATTCTGGTGCGATATCTTGTGCTCGATCTTGGTTGTTAAGAGCTCCTGCTTGATACTCTAAAAAGATTCTTTTTTCTCCCTTGATAGCCGCAGCAAAGCCTGAGTAAAAAAATACACTAAATACAAAAAGCATAAGTAAAAAAGATTTATTCATTTTTATTTCCTTTAATTACTCAAATACTAAAGCAAGTTCGTGAAAACGTCGATGAGTATTAAGAATAGGGATTGAGGTATTTATGAAAGATTCAAAATTTAGTTATTATCAGTATCAAAAAGATTTAGGCTATGAAGTTTATTTAAGGTTTGATGATTTTGATTTTGAAAATCAATTTACAGAAGTTCTCTCAATGATGGGTTTTGATAAAGTAGAAAGAACAGAAATAAAGAACCACTCATTTGATCGCTATCACACAAGAATTTTAAAAGTTGCTAAAGCAACGCCTCAAGAAGCGAGACAAATAGATCGTGTCGATTTTGTTTTTGATAAATATGGACCTGAAAGTTTGTCACAAATGGGAAGCTACGATGTTTATCGCTATAAAAATACTGGTATGATGATTTTAGGTGCACAAAGTTATTTGTGGGAGCTGGGAATTAAAAATACAATCAATCAGGATGCTTTGCGAGTTATCTTAACGAGATATTTAAGTTTTGCACTTGCTTCCAAGGGAGTGGTTGGTTTTTGGGGAGTACCAGTCGAGCAAGGTTTTGTCGTGATGAACTCTACGGCTGCTCAACATGAGTCAGTATTTGTTGATCTGGCGCAAAATGTTTTAATCACTTATGACGGTAAAAAAAGTATTGATTCTGAA
>JABJPQ010000458.1 GCA_018663815.1 Halobacteriovoraceae bacterium
AATTGGGATCGAGATGAAAAAGTATATTTAAACTATTTACAAAAGAATAAAGATGTTGATATAAGGATTGCATCTTAGGAACTTAAAAAACAACTCAGGTTCCAACTATCCAAAAATTTTCCGGTTGCAAAGCTTATGAATGAAAATAATATCCAAGCAAAGAGCAAAAAGAAGTTTAAAGTTACCACTGATTCAAAACATAGCTTGAATATTTCACCGAATTTACTAGCTAGAAATTTTAGTCCTGAAAATATAAACCAGGCCTGGTGCGGAGATATAACTTATATTCACACGGGTGAAGGATGGTTATTTCTTGCAACAGTTATTGATCTTTACTCTCGGAAAATTATTGGCTGGTCAATGAATAAAAGAATGAAGAAGTCACTTGTGATTAGCGCTATGGAGATGGCCCTTGGACAGCGAAAAACAGAAGAGGGCTTAATATTTCATTCAGATCGTGGATCTCAATATTGCAGTTTTGAGTTTAGAAAATTATTGAAAATAAGAAATATTCAGCAAAGTATGAGTCGCAAAGGAAATTGTTGGGACAATGCAGTTGCTGAAAGTTTTTTTAGTACTTTGAAAAAAGATTTAGTATTTCATGAAAATTTTGAAACAAGAGCTGAGGCAAGAAGAAAAATATTTGAATACATTGAAGTTTTTTACAATCGAGAAAGAATTCATTCAGTACTAGACTTTAAAAGCCCAATTGAGTATGAACTAAATGTAGCTTAACTCAGTGTCCACTTTTCGTGGGGAAGTCCAAATATACCAAGCCCTGACATATCTTTAATCGTTCTCGTGGGAGCTTTTTCATTTGCCTTATTTTCGGTCCTATCTAAAAAGAATAAGTCTGATAGCTTTCATAGTGTTTTTTACTACTTCATGTTTGCAACTATTTTTTCACTAATATCTATGCTTTGGTTTAGCAATTTTGAGCGCCCTTCCATTAGTTCTTTGCCAATGATAATTATAAATGGCGGTATTATAAATGGACTCTCTTACTTGCTGTGGATTAATGCACTCCAGTTGGTAGATTCATCAAGAATTGCGCCTTTGGTTTTTTTAGCGCCTGTCTTATCTTGCATATGGATAGTCTTATTCTTTGGGGAAGTATTTCTTCCTGTTTACTTTGTTGGTATAGGTCTTTCGGTTGCATCCGGACTAATTGCAAAGTAAGTCCTTTCTTTTATGAATAAAAATTTAATATTGCAGTTCGATAACCGGAGACGTCGGGGCACCATTTTTTTTAGACGTTTTGAAAAACCAGAATCTAACCCATTCTGGTTTTTTTTTGCCTATAAATTCAGATCATTTTTGGTTGCATACTACATGAAAAGTTAATAAAACGGAGACGTACTTAGCTCTAAGCTATTGAAAATATGAGCGATTTATCTTCTTTTTCGTTCGAATTTGCGAATTTTTCATTTTTGCGATATAATTACCGATAAGGGTATTAAGAGGTAAATATGAAAACACTTGATATGACGACATTTCTGCAGCAAACACCTAGGAAAAAAGTATCTGCTAAGAAGAAGGCTGAGATTCAAACTATGCTTGAAGAAGTATGTTCTGATGATGTTATGGCTTTATTCCTTGCAGAGGTTTGGAAAGAGTTAAAGAATAAAAAAGATTCTGTTTTAATAGTTCAGGCTGATGATGAGTATAAAGAACGCATTAGTGTATCAGATGTTTCAGAAATTTTATCTATGTCTAGACCAACAATAAATAGGTTGTTTGATACAGGTGTTTTATCCGGTATTGTAAGTGGTGGTGGCCATAGAAGATTTGATTTAAATTCAGTTAAAAACTATCTAGCTAAATTAGAAAAATCACGTAATGCAAAACTTGAAATGTATTCAAGTCCTGATGAGGATGATCTACTGTTATAATGAATAAAATTGAGGTTGTCATCGGTCGGTAGTGGGTAAAAGCTCTAAACCTAGATCAGTTCAGCAAACACAAAAGTCACTTTAATCAAAAATACTTTCGCCTTAAAGTTAATCGGTTGTTTTTAGTATAACATAACTCAATTTAAAATATAGCTCTCCAATCGCTCTAAAGAAAACGTCCATATTTTTCTATTTGAGTCTAAATCTACTTACACAAATAAATGAGCTTTAAACGATAATTATCAAACTTCTTAAAACCGTATGCTGATCTTTGAATCAACTTTGCTTTGCGATTGAAGCCTTCCATTTTTAAAATGTAGGGTCATAACATTTTTGTGTTGTAAGACTTGTTTAGTAAGTTTTAGTTCAGGTAGTCCTAAAAAGTTGGTAATCTTTCTTCTAAGCATGAGCTCTCCTTTCTTTCTAAATACATTTCAGCGAATATATTTTAGCAGAAAATGTGCTTGTGCTTGTGCTTGTGCTTACTTAACTAGATTTGTCTTGATTCGGGGCTTCCCACTATGAACCGAGAAGAGCCAAAGAAACAGTTTAAATTTCAAGAAAACACTTATAGGGATTTGTTGGAAAGTAGAATTCTTAATCAACACAATAACGGTAGGTATGAAATTAAAGTCGATAGCAAAGACCGAGCAACAATAATTGATAATGGATAGGACTATGAGCAAAATAAGAAAAGGTAAATGTCACTGTGAGGCTGTTGAGTTTGAAGTTGAACTTGAAAATGGTCTCGAAAACATAAGAAGATGCAATTGTTCACTTTGTCG
>JABJPQ010000522.1 GCA_018663815.1 Halobacteriovoraceae bacterium
ATTAAGATCTTGATCTTCCAGTAGTTTATCTTCATCTAAACGTGCTTCATTAAGCATCTTCTCAGCTGTCTCAAGTTCTGTTTCAAGCCTTTCAAGGGATCTAAGATCTTTTTCATTTTCACTTAAAACAGATTTTTCTCGCTCTTGCCTATCTAGTTCTGCAAGCTCTTCTTCCGTAAATTGGATTTTGTCAGCTTTATCCAATAAATTATCGTTTAAACTATCAAGATTTAACTCAATATCCAATTCATCCAATGCTTGAGTATCAATTCTTGATGCATTCGAGGCCAAAGATTGATTTTTAATTTTTGTTGTCCTCGCAGCAGCTTCTTTAGTTTTTGTAATCGCAAGATCACCTAATTGAAAATCTCGATTCGACTTAGTCACAAGTGCTGTTGAAAAATTATCTGTCACCGTTATAACTGTTAACTCTCCATTTTTATAAGTAGGATTTTTGGTAATGAATTTTCCTGTTCCACGGTCTTTAAAGCCATAAACTTCGAAAACATTCCCCATTTCAACACCATCGGCTCGTCCCCTATCAAGATAAACAACATCTCCAAAAGAAGGGGATGTTTGGAGCTCTTCATAAGAGCTCATAAGGACAGACTCAATAAGCCGTGAGTTAAAACTCTTTGTTATCCTTTCAATTTGGGGGGTAAAAACGGTAATCCGATCACCTCTTGCAATAGGAACAACAACATCTAAAATACGGCTCTTCCATAGCCCCTCATGTTTTTCAACGACTTCAAAACTACCAGAAATTGTATATTTAAAACCTGTACGGTCTGAATTCTTATGAGTTAATTCACCGGAGGCAATATAAACTGAAAATTTATCACCTGGGACAATTTCCATTTTTTTATCAAAACGCACATAAACAATATCTTCTGGTAGAAACAATGATTTTCCAAGATGAGAAGATTCAACTTTTCCAAAATCTTGCACAATATTGTTAGATAAAAAAGTATTGAGATAAAATCCTTCTTTTGTTTTGAAAGAAATTTTTGAATTTTTATCAAAACCAGTGGAGTCATACTCACTAGCTGGAGCTGTAATACTAAAATCTAACTTAGGAGGTTCATATGATTCATAATCTTTTATTAAAGCTCTATCACCAATTTGTTTTAAATCTTCCTGAGTATCACCTGTTGAGTATTGGAAATAAACCCCTTGATTTTTCATTCTTTCACGCTCATCAATCCAAGGGGGTTTAGAGTCATCACCCCATATTGAATACCCATCATCCTGGGCAGTATCATTGACGATTAACTGCCTGGCTTTTTGAACTTCTAAGGAGGGAAGATTACTATCACTACCAGTAGTAAACGTTAACATCATTCCTGGCTCTATCTCATGGGGATTTGTAATATAAGGATTTAGCGCCCAGATCTTAGAGTAGAAAAAGCCCGACCCAAAGATCTTTTTAGAAATTTTCCATAACCAATCTCCTGGGGAAACTTCATAGGTGCCTTCTGTCGACTTACCAGCAATTTCATTCCACTCAGAGTTAGGAATTTTTCCTTGCATTCCTTTGGCCATCTCTAAGAGGTCTTTCTCAAGCTTTCCAACATCAAGTATTAGCAGCATTTCCTTAGATGAAATATCTCCATCTTTAACAATTTCAATTTTTTTCTTATTGCTTTTCTGTTCTTCTCTTTTTTCACTTAATTTAATTTCTCTTTCTGACTCTTGCGGCACTAAGAACTCAATATCCCCAATATCATCTTTTAATGAATCTAGATCATCTTCTTTTTCAACGACTTCCTTTGCTGTATCATTAACACCTAATTCTTCCAGGTCATCTTCTATCGAGTCAGGATCGTCAGCGACAGCTTCTTCCGCTTTCTTTTTGACTGGCGTTGTGCTCGTACTGTCTTTCTCCGATGATTCATCAAGATCATCCATTAAAAAGTTAATATCCTCAGGATCTTCAAGGTCTAAGTCCTCTACATCTTGTCCAAATAGATTAGATATAGGTAAAACAAAAATTAAAAATAAAATTATCTTTTTCAATTATACCCTTACCTCAAAAAAGTCTCTCAGTATTGATTCATATTTTAATTTTTTTTCTGTTAAGCCTAGCTTTTCACTACAAATACCTGCCCGCTCCAAAGCCTTAATAACAATGCCCGAGTAGGAACTCTGCCTAATGATGCTTTCATAGACTTGCAAAGCTAAATCAAATTGTGATTTCTCAAAGTAGATATCTCCAATATTTTTTTTAGCTCTTACATATATCTGTTTAACTTTAGACCCTTCCAAAAATTGAAAAACTTTTAGTGCTTCTTCTGTTTTATTATTTTGCTTCAGTGCCAAAGCTTTTTTGTAATATTCAAGCTCTTGATTAACTTTTTTCTGATCATTTTTAACACTTATCGCTTTCGATTTTTGGGTAATACCATTCTTGCCAAAAACATCAATTGTTTCTGTATGAACACCTTTATCCAACTCATCCAGACGTGAACTTGCCCCAACCTTATTATCTTTTAAGTTTTCATATTTTTTAGAAAGATCTTTGTATTTATTCATCAGCCCATCATACTGTGACTTACTGACCCACTTCACTTCTTTTTTAACTTTGCGTGGAGACGTCTCTCCAGTCATACTTTTGCGTGTCGACTCAACCAAGCTTGAACAACCCGAAACACCTATGATAAATATTATGGCCAACATAATAGAAAACTTAGAAATCATTTGTCCTCCATGACAAAAGTGTGTAAGCATAGAATGCACTACATTAATATTTTAAAGCTTGTTAATATGCTAAGTCAATGTTATTAAACAAAATTCGGGATACTTATGATTGACAATTATACTCAAAATAAAATTCTTTCAAAATTTATACTTAGAATGGACAAAAGCTATAGTAGTTTTTTTTATTTTACTCTTGAAGCAAATGAAAACATATGTTTTTACTCAACGCTTCCACACGAAAAGGGTCAGAGATATCGAGATATTGTTGTCTATACCACTCCAGAATTAAGAAAAGTATTTATAAATATTTTGCAACATTGTAAAAAAAATCAAGAGATTGAAGTTTTACTTGATACAGAAATCTGCGACACTTCCCATCCATAGACAAAAGCTATCTCCAGATAGAAACTTATAATTATAACATATACACAACTTCCTTTAAAATATCCTTGTCACAAACAAAAGGAGTGATTATGTTAAACTTAAAAGGAATAGACCATATCAATATGAGGGTCACAAACCTCAATGAAAGTGTCCGTTTTTACCAACAATTATTTAATTTTAAAGAAGTCGAAGCCGGTTTCTCAAGTTCAAACGAAAGGTATAAAATAATTGGGACCTCTCGTGTTGCTTTTTTAGCTCTCTATGAATCAAATGAACCCATTAAAGCAGATCATGTCGGGCATATTGGTTTCAATATTACAAACTTTGATGAAGTTCTCAATACCGTAAAA
>JABJPQ010000459.1 GCA_018663815.1 Halobacteriovoraceae bacterium
ATCTTCACCTAAAAATTAAGTAAGAATATTTTCAGTACTTGACCTATTCACTTTATATGCTAAAGCGTGTAACTACTCACATCTTCTGTTAATGAAGTAATGGCCCTGGCACATGCAACTGAGTGTGCCAAATGTTGAGTTGTATAAATCTTAAAGTCGACTAATTTAGTCTCTAAATATACTTTTTCTTCATCATTTGCGGATGTCATTTTTTCCTTAGCCACTAAAGCTGACTCCATTAACCTCCACGAGACAACAATATGCGCTGATAGATCGAGAAAGTCTTTACAACTTTGCAAAACAATTCCCATCTTTTTTGACTTCGCATGAGTTGCAATAAACTCCATTGCACTTTGAGCAGTCCCAAGCGCTTTTTGTAATGTTTCTCTTTCTATAGAAAAATCATCCGTCAATCTGGTCATTGTCGTTAAAATTTCTTTAGATATTTGCTGAAAAACAGCTCCTTGATCTTTTAAGATTTTTCGCATAACAAAGTCAATGGCCTGAATCCCATTTGTTCCTTCATAAATGGTCGCAATTTTGATATCTCTTACAAACTGCTCTACACCATACTCAGAACAGTATCCATAGCCTCCGTGTGCTTGTACAGCTTCGACGGCAACATTAAATCCCTGCTCTGAAGCAAATGATTTACAGATAGGTGTTAAAATTCCAATATAGTCATTATATTTTTCGTCTTTATGTGCTTGATCAAAAAGATCAGCAGTATACAAAATGATTGATCTTAAACCTCTTGTCATCGCTCTCATCTTTAAAAGATTTTTTTTCACATCAGCATGATTAACAATTTCAGTATTAAATTGAACTCGTTCCTGTACGTATTGCTTGGTTAATTCATAGGCAAGATTAGCTTGCGACTCACCTTGCATGCCACAGTCAAGTCTTGCTTCATTCATCATAATGAACATATTTTGCATGCCCTCAAACTCTTTACCGATCAAGTAGCCTTCACACTCATTTGCATCTCCAAAGTTCAGCACACAAGTTGCTGATGCATGAATTCCCATTTTATGTTCTACTTGCGTACAATTAACATCATTTGTTACGCCACAAGTTCCGTCTTCATTGACTCTTAGCTTGGGAACGACAAACAGTGATATGCCTCTTGTTCCAGCTTCACCTTCCGGTGTTCTCGCTAAAACGAGATGAATATTGTTTTCATATAAATCATTATCTCCAGAGGAAATAAAAATTTTGGTTCCCTTTATTTTGTACCATCCTTCTTTTCCCTCAATTGGTGCTGCTGTCGCTTTTAGGTTTCCAACATCACTGCCCGCACCAGCTTCGGTGAGACACATTGTTCCGCCCCAAGTTCCACTCATGATTTTTGGCACGTAAGTATTTTTGATATAATCATCTCCCACTAAATGCATCACATTCATGGCTCCCTTAGTTAAGCCAGGATACATCGACCAAGCAACGTTAGCTCCTGTGGCCAAAGAACGGCAAGCAGCAACAAGACCTTCAGGAGCAGGTGATCCATCGATATTTTCAGGCATTCCAAGTGCATACCAACCCATTTCATAGAAGGCTTTATTAAGTTTATGTAAATTAGGTGAAACCTTAACGCCAGAGTCAGTTAACTCAACTCCAAATTCATCTGATTTTTGTCGAGTTGGAAAAACTTCATTTTCTACAAACTTATCGCATTCAATGATGATTTCCTTAACCGAGGTAGCATCAAAGCCGTACTGCTCATGTTGAGAAATATTTAAAACATCGTTTAAGTTAAAAAGAATATCTTGTTGATCTGATTTGTAGACGGCCATTTTTCCTCCATGTATTGAAAAAGTCCGCCCATAGAATATCTTAATTTGCTAAGGATTGAAATTAAAAAGTCGGACAATAAATATCCGACTTTTTTACTTGTTGTATTATTTTTTAGCTTCTTAAAACTGAATACTTCTACGACCGGAATCAACCTCAGTATAAGAGTTTGTTTGAAAAGTATAGTTTAAGCGGTGAGTCTGAACCGAAATACTTTTAACTGTATTTACACCTGAGAAACTTAACGCTCCTGTTAATTCATGTGTATCATATACAGTATTTGCTGTCACTGCAATTGGATTTGCAAGCGACGGTAGGTTTTGACTAATCACATAGCCCCTAATTGAACTATCTGTAAAGAAGTACTCTACAAAGTCTGCATCTATTCTCGTATTATTTCCATTTGCATCAGTTACATAAACCTCTGCTTTACTAATTACGACCCTACGAACAGTTTTACCTGCTAAGTTAAGCATCAAGTTATAAAGATTATCTCCTCTATCATAAACTCCTGCTTCAAAAAGAAAACCATAATTATCTGATCCCTGAGCAATAGATAAATCAACTTGGTTATGATCTCTTCTTCCAATAACTTTATATTCACCTTGTCTTACAATCTCACCTAAGTCTGTTTGAGTTGCAGTATACGAACTATTTGTGTTTGCACAGTCACCTTTTAAAATACCAAAAAAGTTAATACAGTAACCTAAGTGGAAAATATCGCTTAAACCTATATTCTGTGTATTGTTATTGGAAAGGCTTTTTGCTGTGTCACTATAAGTTCGTCCGATATGGTAGATAACCATATTATCCGTCAAACCATTAGCAAATGATTTATTAACATAAAAATCACGCAATCGATTATAGTTATTCAGGTTTTGAACATCCGTATCTGTTTGATACCAATCTGGCGCAACTGGAGCAGCAGGAGCCGGTGTAGTACCCCCTCCACTTCCTCCTGACTTATTGTCTGAACCACAAGAAACGATTGATAGCACTAAAGCCGATAATAAAAATAGTTTTTTCAAATTTTTCATAACTCTCTCCAAAGTTGATTAAAATAATAAAAAGATACATGTTATGTAGTTCAATATTGATGCCAAAAAAGCTAGACCATATTTCAATGATTTATATTTAGCAGAGATGTAAAAATGTGATATTTTTTAGTCAGTGTCTAAAATTAAGACATAAATCGACATTGAGCTAGAAAATTTGTAGCATCAGTTATGGAGAAAGTTCTCATTGTTTTTATTGTACTTGAGAAATTCCAGCCGTAGTGGCGTTTAATATTAACCAATTTTCTTTCCAGTGAGATTCAAATGAATTTAAACCTCTATATAGACCACACTCTTTTAAAACCTAACGCAACATCTGACCAAATAACAAAACTATGTAAAGAGGCGATTGAGCATGAATTTGCATCAGTTTGTGTAAACTCATTTTTTGTTCCTTTTTGCAGCCGTATTTTAAAAGAAGCAAAAGTAAAAGTTTGTACTGTGGTCGGTTTCCCTTTAGGAGCAAGTCCAAAAGAAGTTAAAGCCTATGAAGCCAAACTAGCAATTGAGCATGGTGCCAATGAAATTGATATGGTGATAAACATCTCAGCCCTCAAAGATGAATTATATGATTCTGTTGAAAGAGACATCGCGGCCGTATTAAAGGTATGCCATGAGAATAGTACTCTGCTAAAAGTCATCATCGAAACATGTCTTCTAACAGATGATGAAAAAGTTAAAGCATGCGAAATTGCCAAAAAACTCAAAGTAGACTTTGTTAAAACCTCCACTGGTTTTTCAACTGGTGGAGCAACGGTAGAAGATGTTAAACTCATGAAAGAAGCAGTAGGTGATGATATTCAAGTTAAGGCATCTGGTGGAATTAAAGATATTGAAACGGCAAAGAAGATGATTGCTGCTGGTGCGACTCGCCTTGGTGCGAGTTCTGGGGTTAAATTAATGGCCGGTAAATCTGGCACAGCTAATTACTAATTAAAATATTTTTCGTAAAGGTATTCAATAATGATGACAACAAACTTAATTCAAAAAAACAGTTTTTTTATTTTCTCGATTCTTTTCTTCACTTCATGCTCACAAATTAAAGTTAGCACTCCAAGCAGTCGCTTTACCTCCCCTGAGGCACAAGGAAAACTCTTTTCAGGTAGCTTTCGAATGGAGCAAGTCACAGGAACAGAAGGAACATTAGATTTTGGTGGAGATAAAATAGATAACGAAATGGAACTCAGAAATAATACTTCCTCGCTGGGACTAAACTTTGATATTGGACTGGTAGAGCAAGTTGATTTAACGATTAAGTCATCCATGTACACTCCTAATATTTATACTGTTAAATTTCAAATTCTTGGTGATCCTCGTTTAAAGGCACAAAAAGGCAATAAATCCTTAGCAGCAAGTATTGGATATGGTTCCCAAGAGCAAAGTCAGTCAGAGTCAGATTTTGAGCTTTTCAGCGACTCAAAAAATATTGAAGCGGATATTATTAATACAATGCTTGAGCTATCTGTTATTTACGGATACAGACCCGAAAATGACACTCTTGTTTACACTTCAGTTCAAGCTATCAAGCACGATATTGACTTTAAGTTAAAATCGACAACTAACACCACTCTGGATGATAAAAGCTTTGCCCTACATACTTGGGCATACGGTGCTTCCCTGGGTGCCACGAGATACTTTGAGAGTTATTATTTAAATATTGAGACAAGTGCACAAAAAGTAGATTGGACTAATAACGATCCCATGACTTATGCTTTTATAAGTATGGCCCTGGGGTATAATTGGAATTAATGAATTGACTTAGATGTCTTTGCACCAAGTCCTTTAAGCTCTTCAGCCCTGGAAATAAGGTTTCCTTTCCCTTCGAAAAGTTTTTTATGAACTTCCCCATGAGAGTCCTGAGCACGCTGTAGATGGACTCCAACTTTTTCAAAGTCATCTACTAAGCCAACAGACTTATCATACATAGCGCCGGCTTTTCGGGCCATCTCTTCAGTATTTTTCGATTGTTTTTCTAAGCGCCATAAGGCCGCGACTGTTTTAAGATTTGCAATAATATTTACGGGTGAAACAAGTACAATATTTTTTTTAATCGATTCATCAATTAATTCTGGATATTCTTTTAATATCAATGAATAGACACCCTCAACAGGAATAAATAAATAAACAAAGTCAGGCGTTTTCAAATCTTTTAGTTTTTGATAATTTTTCTTTGCCAAAGAATCAATATGAGTTTGAATCGAGAGCTTTAAGTTTTTAAGTGCTTTTGATTTATCATCTGTATTTACATAATCAAAGTAAGCCTTAAGACTCACCTTGGAATCAATAATAATATGGGAATCATTTGGTAACTGAATAATCACATCAGGTCTGAGGTTCTTACCTTCATCATCTTTGTAAGATTGTTGAGTAAAGTACTCGGTGTTTTTTTCTAAGCCTGCGAGCTCTAAAATGCGTTCTAGGGTCAATTCTCCCCATGAACCTTGGAATTTAACATCACTAGAAAGAGCCCTCGTAAGTTGTCCAGCTTCAGCACCTATTTTATCAGCAGACTCAAGCATTTGATTAATTTTAGTCCGAATATTTTCCCGTTCCTTAATATCAAAACGGTGTAGTTCATCAAGGTAGTTTTTGTGTTCTAGTGCTTGAGTTTTTAAAGAAGTTGAATTTTGAGATAGCACATCTGTCGCGATAACTTGAAAACGTTCTGTTTGAAGTTTTAAAATGTTCTTAAAAACAAAGTAAGACAATACGGCCGATAAAGAGCCACCAATAATAACAGCAAGTATAATTTCAATCAAAAGTTACCTCTATTCAACTTTAATTTTAACCATGCGAAGTTTACCTAACTTAAAGATGTATTCTTTTCCAACCTCAAGGCTAACAGTTTCATCCTTACTCGTTTTACTATCAATTTTAAAAGCATTTTGTTTGATCAATCTACGCCCTTCACCATTTGATTTAATAAACTCAACTCTGGTGAAAAAATCTAGCACTCTCAACTCTCCTGCTGGCTCAATAACCGTTAAAATATCATCTGGGATTTTATGCTTAGAAAAACGCTCTTCAAATTTTTGACGTTCTGCTTGGCCAGCATCGTGCTCGTGATAATAGTTAACTATTTCAACTGCTAATTCTTTTTTCGCTTCCATTGGGTGTTTGCTACCATCCGTGATGCCTTTAATAATTTCATTAACTTCACCTGCAGGTCGTCGGCATAAAAGTTCATAATATTTTTTCATAAGATCATCTGAAATACTCATCAACTTCCCAAACATATCTGTTGGAGTATCCTCTAGCGAGATATAATTATCAAGGGATTTGCTCATTTTTTGAATACCATCTGTCCCCTCTAATATAGGCATGGTTAAAATACATTGGGGTGCTTTTTCAAATGCTTTTTGTA
>JABJPQ010000462.1 GCA_018663815.1 Halobacteriovoraceae bacterium
CGTTTTTTAACTATCGGAGAGTAATGCTGATCAACACGATCAATAATCGCGTTAAATGTCTCTTTAGTCATAGTACTTCTTGTTTTAGCGTGAACACCTACATAAAGGTCATTTTCAGGCATAAATCCAGTTTGCCCGTCAATATCACAGCTAAATACAGAACCAACACTAAGTACAACTAGTAGGCTGATTAGGATGTTTATTTTTTTTATCATGTCTCCTCCTTGAATCTGAACATGTAATGTATTTTTCTTTGTTAGCATTCTCTACTAAAATGGTTGAATGTATCAAGTATTAGAATCTAACAAATACTGTCTATTAATATGCTTAATGCGTTGTTTTGTAGTATTTGGCAAAAAATTTCTTAAATAAGCTATAATCTGTTTAAAAAAACTATTAGGAGAAACCGTGGATCAAAATTTTTGGCGAAAGTGCATTGTTTGTAAAAACCAAATTAAATATTCAACAAAATATTATAAATGTTCAGTTAGCTCTTGTGACAAGAAAAGAGCGCCGGCTCAATTTTGTAGTGTTAGTTGTTGGGATATTCATCGGTCCATAATGAATCATAAATCGGCGGGTGCTGACGAGTATCATTCACCAAGCAAAGAAGAGTGGGTGAGGGAACAGGCTAATGTTCCAAAGGTAAGAATCATTAAAGCAGAAAAAAGCTCGGTATCTCCGAGTGTTTCTCATGATGAAATATTAGTTGTTGTTTCGAAATTAAAAGCATTTGTGAAAGAAACAACGGGATTAAATACTTCTAATGATGTTCTGCCACAGCTTTCAGATATTTTAAGAGAGGCTTGTTTACTAGCTGCTCAAAAAGCAAAACGAGAAGGTCGAAAAACATTAATGCGAAAAGATTTTTAATTTTTTTTAACTATTTAACAATAGTTTATTGACAATAATTTTTTATTCTGTATTTTAGTATGTATCACTCAAAAAAACATAGGAGGTAGTGATGAACAAACTTAATCATTTAACAATCACTACTGGCTCAATTAAAAATCAAAATCCCGTAGTTAACTGTTAACTAAAAAAGTAAAAATCAAAAAACATTATTTAAAGAAAAAACAGCAAACACTCTGAAGCGATAATCGTTTTATTGTTTGTTATTAGGAGAAGTTATGAAAGCAAGACGCTTTAATACTTTGCTTTTAGTTGAGGCTTTAATTCTCAATCTATTAGCGAGGAGCAAAAGGAACAAAAAGGAAAAAAACAAGAAAAAACATGTTTTAGTAGCAAAGAATTATAGAGATATAAATTTTGATCTATTGCAAACTCAAAAGTTTTTATAAGGAGTTATTATGAAGGATATATATTTTAAAAAATATTTAAAGCAAGCAACACTTTTACCAAGTGCTGTTGCTGCAAAAATTCAAACGCAACATAGGGATAAAATCCTGTTTTATGCTTTGTCCGATTTAGATGAAAAAATGTGCATGATACAAAAATGGATTGTTATTGGTGAGTCGAGTTTTTATATTATTGAAAAAGGTGAAGTTGAATTTTTTGATTTTAACACTAAATATGAGTTTAAAGAAGAATTAGGGAAAACGGCGAATGTCTTTTCAATTTTAATTGAAGATAAAATTCTGACGTCTCTATGGTATTCTCAAAAACAAAATATTTTATTTTCACAACTAAAATTTATTTTGGAAGAGAAAAATCTTGGTAAAGTTGTAACTTTAAAAGATAATCCAGATGATTTGTATCAAGAAGGCATTTTGAGTACATTACTTAAAAATCAAGCCAGTTCTGATTTGCATAAAAATAAAGTTGCTTGGCGTTTATTAAAGTATTTAAAGCCTTATCAAGCCGAGTTGGTTATTGGTTGCTTTGGAGCTATTAGTGCAACAGTTATCAGTCTTGTACCACCTTTTATCTCTGGAAAGCTAATCGATGATATTTTACGACCCTATCAAAATGGAGACTTAGGGCTCTCACAAGCTCTAAGTATAGGTTATGTTCTTATTGGAGCTTTGGGATCATCATATATTTTACGTGAGTTCTTTACTTGGTTGCGTTTAAAAAAAATGTCATTCCTGGGTGAAAAGATTGCAAGAGATTTAAGAAAAGAGCTTTTTAATCATTTGCAAACGCTAGATATGCAATTTTATGCCAATAAACAAACGGGAAGTATTATTAGTCGTGTGAGTGCTGATACCGATCGAATTTGGGATTTTATTGCCTTTGGTGTGGTGGAAGTTTTTATCGCTTTAGTTACCCTTATTGGTTTAGCCATTGTTCTCATCGGATTAGATTTAGAGCTAGGATTGATTATGACATTACCTGTACCAATCTTAATCTTTACTATTTTTAAGCATGGTCAAAAAATGCAAAAATTGTTTTTAAGATGTTGGAGAAAATGGTCTGACCTTACGGCCGTGCTAAGTGATGTTATTCCCGGAATTCAGGTTGTTAAATCTTTTAATCAAGAAGAAAAAGAGATGAAACGCTTTGGAGTACGAAACGAAAATGCTATGGAAGAATTCAATGAGGTTCATCGTTCTTGGACCTCATTTTGGCCGCTGTTAATGCTTTCCATTCAAGCAATAATGCTTTTGGTTTGGAGTATGGCCATACCACGCTTAGTAACAATGAGTACAGATACTGCTTATATCTCTGTTGGAACTTTTGTCGCTTTTATTTTGTATATGGGAATGTTTTCTCATCCGATTGAAGTTATTGGGCAAATGGCCAGGATGTTAAATCGATCCACAAGTAGTGCTTATCGTATTTTTGAAATTCTTGATACTAAGTCGACCTTAGCTAAAGAAAAAAATCAGATCAAGCAGGAGTTAAAAGGTGGGGTTGAGTTTAAGCAAGTACTCTTTAGTTATGATGGTGTTCGTAATATTTTAAAAGGGGTTAGTTTTAACGTTGCTGCTGGAGAAATGATTGGTCTTGTTGGTCCTAGTGGAAGTGGAAAATCAACGATTACAAAATTAATGAATCGTTTTTATGATATTTCCGGAGGTGAAATTTTGATTGATGGGATTAACCTTAAGCAATTAGAGCTTGGACATCTTAGAAAGCAAATTGCCGTTGTTCATCAAGACCCATTTTTGTTTCATGGAACGATTTTAGATAATATTCGTTATGGAAATGAGGACTTACCGCTGATAAAGGTTATTGAGGCCGCGAAAGTAGCAAATGCGCATGAGTTTATTTTAAACTTTAAGGATAGCTACGACACCATTGTTGGTGAACGTGGACAAACCTTATCTGGTGGAGAGAGGCAACGAATCTCTATTGCGCGTGCTATTTTAAATGACCCAAAGATTTTGATTTTAGATGAAGCGACCAGTGCAGTCGATTCAGAAACAGAAAGAAAGATTCAAGAAGCATTGGATAAATTAACTGCTGGAAGAACTGTTATCGCAATTGCTCATCGCCTTTCTACTTTGCGTAAAGCAAGCAAAATTTTGGTAGTTAAGAAAGGTGAGATTGTCGAAATGGGAAGCCATAAAGAATTAATGTTGCTGTCTGGTGAGTACAAAAAATTACAAGATATGCAAATGGAAATGCATCACTTAATGCATGGAACGCTGGAACAAGGAGGAAAGCATGATGTTTAAATTAGAAGATAATATGGCATTGTCCTATTTAGTTGAAAAGATATGGTGTGCTGTTGAGGTTAAGCCTTGCTTTCCCCTAACTGATGTCGCGCACTTTTTCTCTGTTCGTAATGATGATGGGGCGGAATTATTATTAATAGAATCATTATCTGACTTAGAAAAAGAGGATCAACCTATTATTCAACGGTACTTAAACTTTAAAACCTTTTGTTTTGAAATTATTGGCTTGTATCAAGTAGAAGAAGATTTTGGTGTACGGCATTTTGAAGTAAAAACGAAACAGGGCGATCGAAATTTTCAAACTAAGCTTGATGACTGGCCTAAGAAAATGCCAAACGGATCGTTTTTAATAACTGACTTGAATGGAGACGAGTATTTTATTTCATCTTTAGAGTTTGGTTCTAAGCTTTTAGCCAGTTATGTTGAATGAGTTTACTCTGTTTGTTTGGTTAAATAAAATGGTGCATATAAGTCAATATCAATAGGTCTTGTAGCTTCAGAGTTGCAAGCACCTATTGAGCACCATCCCATATGGGCCCTGAATTGATCTCCTACTGTTTTAACAGATGCAAGGTAATAGACTAGCTGATTTAAGGCTGGGATTTGAAAATTTACATTACTTGTTTGGCCACAGTTTAAACCAGTAACATCTTTAAAGGTATTTGTTGTCCAGTTGGTCTGATCACATTCAACTGAATCATTAAAATTATTTGTGAATAAAGCCGTATTGGGTGCAAGCTCAATATAACTTACTGTGAAATTAATTTTTTCTCCCACACCCTCTGAGACATTTGGAGCATCACCAACTTTGTACATATTAACTCCGGCCTTTAGTGTGTAGGCTCGAGTATTACTGCATGTCGTATCATCAGTAGAGTAAAAAGCAATTTCCACTTCGCTATCTTCTGGAAATCGGCCTGTAAAGAGTTCAAACTTCATATAAAAGGCAATAGGAGAGTTAACATCA
>JABJPQ010000084.1 GCA_018663815.1 Halobacteriovoraceae bacterium
ATTGATTGTATTGAAAATAATCTTTTACTAATTGAGCAGCAATAAACTGAGCAATATTTTCATTAAATTCAACATTGTCTCCCACAAAGAGAACTGTATGAACAAGTTCATGAAATATTAATTCCACCAAGTCTTTATCTTTATAATAAAAAAATGAGGATAAAATATTATCATCAAAAGGCCATAAGGGATGATTTAAAGTTGAATAGGCATATACTGGTCGTAAATAAGTATGAAAGCCTTGTTCCTCTTTTTCTTGCTTAAACTCTTTGGCTGACTTGATTGAAAAAAAACCTAGATAAGGAAAGCTTCCCACCAAAGGAAAAGAAGTTTCAATAGCGCGCACTTCATTAATAGGTGCATGAATGACAAGATAAGTGACCGCTTTTTGATCCAGGATTTTCACTTCATCATAAATACTTACTTGCTCAAGATCAAAGTATTTATAAAAATACGTTTTGGCCTTTTCAATGAGAAGAACCTTTTCTTTATGTACTTTGCTTTGATTCGGATCTTTTATAAAATCATCATTATCAATATCATTATACTCGAGAGCCACCTGCCCCAGACCTTGCTCTGAAATATAAGCAAACTTTGCACAAGAAAAAAAGAGTAAACTCAACAGAAGGTATTTCACGTCATTATTTTAGTCTAAAACATCCAAGAAAAGCCAGCGGAATAAGTAACATTATTACCGGCCAGGGAAGTATCGAAGTCTGGCATAACTGTTTTTGCGGATAAAGTTAAACCCATTAATTGGGTAAAACTAAATCGCAACGAAAAAGAAGCATAACTAGAACTAGAAACTTCCTTATCTTGCTCAACTTCTAAGATCGCTTCCGTTCCGCTTGCATCCAATGTGTATTTGGAGGTTCCTGAGGTTGTATACTTAGCATAACCAATGGCCAAGGTTGGAATAATTCTTGATTTTCTACCTGCAAAGGCTTGTCTGATTCCTGCTCCGCTCACTTGAGTAATCACGGTACTATCTACTTGCTTAATAGTTATTGCACTATCAGATGTTGCCACCTCTCTCGTATCAAGTAAACGTTGATTACTTGAGGAGTAGTTCAACTCTAAAGCCGTGTACTCCCAAATAAACCAGGCCCAGTTCAAATGATAACCTTCTGTTGTTGTATTCGCCTCACCTGGTTCAGGGTTTAAATCCGTTTTTGTTCCTTCTACTCTCGTCTTAGAAAGAGTATAACTAAGACTTAAGTCAACATACGCGTATGTATTAATTGAGACAATATTAAAAATAACAAAAATAAATAGTTTCATAACCACACCTTTTTGCTAAGGATGTGATTTTCTCGTAAGGATAAAACCGATACACCCAAAAGCTAAAGCAATTAACATAAGTTTTAAAGCTAGGTAGATTTTTGTAAAAAAGATACTACTTCCAAAGATGGCACAAATAATAAAAATTGCGACCCACTTCGCTCTTGGCTTTATAACTCGGTTTTGCTCCCAATCTATTATAGCATTACCAAAGTAAGGTAAGCTAGTGAGCCAAGAATGCATCCTAGGAGAACTTTTTGAAAAGAAGTAAGCCGCTAAAATGAGAAAAGGGGTTGTAGGCATTATAGGCAACAATGCGCCAATCACCCCTAATACAAGGGCAAGCCAACCAAAAATAAAAAAACTTGTTTTAAGGGCAAATTTTACCGGCATATTCCAACTTTTTTAATCCAATTTTTTTCCATAGTCATGAACAATCATACCCTGACATGATAAAGCTGTCGCGGAGGTAATTTTCAAATCTACCCAATGCCATAAAAAATCTTTATCCACATTTTCTTCCTCAGCTATAAAATGTACAATTCGAAAACAACTTGTTCGCCCCCTCCATTTTAGCTGTCCCTTCATAGACCCCTTACCCTCAACCAAAACTCGATATGTTTTACCGACCATTTCACTTCGGACTTGCGCTTGAATTTTCAATTGGTGAGCTTGAATTTCTCTTAAACGCCTACCTCTAATGTCTTTGGTAAGGATATCTTTCATACGATCGGCTTTTGTTCCTTTGCGTGCAGAAAAATTATAAGAATAGATAAAATCAAACTGAGCTTTGTCTAACAGGTCAAGGGTTGCTCTATGCTCAGCTTCTGTTTCATTTGGAAAGCCAGCAATAATATCTGTGGACAAAACGATTTGAGGGTTAACCTGGCGAAGTGCTGCTAATCGTTCCAAGAAATGCTCAACTGAGTACTGTCTTAACATTCTTTGTAGCACAGAGTTTGAGCCCGATTGAACAGGCAAATGTAAATGATTCGCTAATTTTTTTGCCGTTCCATGGACCGCAATCAGCTCATCCGAAATATCGTAGGGATGACTTGTGGTATAACGAATAATTTGCAGACCTTCAATTTTATCTAACGCAGTAATTAGTTGTGCTAAAGACTCTCCATTTTTTTTTCCAAACGAATTAACGTTTTGTCCTAATAATGTAACTTCTTGAACACCCTGATGAGCAACCAATCTAGCAACGTCATTAACGATCTCAGTAATACTTCTTGATTTTTCCCGCCCACGTGTAAAGGGAACAATGCAGTAAGAACAAAACTTATCACACCCTTTAATAATATTAACAAAAGCTTGAGGAGTTCCGTGAGCTATTTTTGTTTCAATTGAATAATTTTCCGAGCGATCCCAGCTAGTGACGGCAAATTTCTTATCTCCAGCATAAAGTCTGAAAACCATCTCCCCAATATTGTCGATAACATCAGTTCCAAAAGCAAAATCAAGTTGAGGATATTTTTTTAATAACTCTTTTGATTCTGTTTGAGCAATGCACCCACCAACTCCGACCTTTATTTCAGATCGTTGTTTGTCATGCTTGGCATTCCCTAAATGAGAGTAAAATTTCTGATTTGCAAGATCTCTAATGGCACAAGTATTAAAAAGAAGTAAATCAGCTCCTTCTCTTTCATCTGTTAAGGTGAAGTTTAATGGATTGAGGTGGGATAAAATTCTTTCAGTGTCATGATAATTCATCTGACAGCCATAGGTTTTAACCCAAACTTTTCGCTGGGGGAACTCAAGTCCGCCAACAACTTTAACTCCATTTTCAAGAGTCTGAATCTCTTCGTAATTAATTGTTTCCACAAGCTCACCTTGTTAAATGGTTCTTATGATTCAAATCATGTTTTAATTTTTCGCACCATAACAAGCTATCATTTCAATGTAAATCCAAATTTGCTCAGTTGACACCATTTTTCAATGACTTAAAATAGATAAATGCTACAGAAACTTTATAATTTTCTCTTTTTTACGATTACGGCTTTATTAACCCATCAATGGTTAGTTCTCAACGGCCATATTGTCGGTCCGGATCTAATTTCCTTGCTTCCTGCCTATAATGATATCAATCGATCTACTGAACCAGGCAGACCAATTAGCTTATTTTTAGGATATACCGGCTTTGGCATCATGGTTTTAATTATCCCCTACCTGTTTAGAAAAAGACTTGCCTTTATGAGAAGTTGGGGGAGCTTGAATGGTTGGTTAAATTTTCACATTTTTTGTGGATCAATTGGTCCGATATTTATCATCTATCATACCAACTTTAAGGTTGGTGGTTTAGTGGCCATTAGTTTTTGGAGCATGATTCTCTCGGCCGGTAGTGGCTTCGTTGGAAAATTCTTTTACACCAAAATAACTCAGGGAAGGTCGGCTCTTCTAAAAAGTGCCGAAAAGATTGATGATATTTTACTTAAGCATTATACCAACAAAGAAAAAGCAGATGAATTTCATGAAATAAAACTGAACTTTTTTTCAATGATAGGTGTTCCCGCTGACTCCCAAGATCGTCTTGAAAGTAGTGTCATAAAAGCGGTCTTCAGCACAGTTTTTGGTGACTTAAAATTCTACTTACTTTCTAGAAGATCTAAACGAAGACTTCCTCCAAATTTATATAAAGCTTTTAAAGACTTAGCTTTTTTAGAAAGAAAAATTTATTTTTTAA
>JABJPQ010000464.1 GCA_018663815.1 Halobacteriovoraceae bacterium
GACGTGCATTTTGACGTAATCGAAAAAGTTAAAATAGCTTTTGATGATCAAGGTCTTAACTTTCCATTTCCACAACAAGAAATTCATGTTGTCGGAAACAATCCAGTTCTTCAACAATAAGTCTAAGCAGCAATTAAGCACGACCTCACGTGACTTACCATGATTAGAAATAAAAGAACCATCTAGAGCGATGGTTCAACTAATAAGTCCAAAAAATTAGACATGAGAGTCTCAAGCACTTCGATTTGAGAGAAGTATGCTGATTTAACGATTATTACTAACTCCTTCAATAATAGGATATGTGAACACTTTGGTTTTTTTATAAGCTGAACATGTATGAGAGTCCTTTGTAGCTTGACATAAATTGAACAAGAATTTCACAAGCACCTTTTTTCCTTCTTTTAAAAAATCAATTCTGCTTTTGAAATAAAGGCTATTATTGTTTTTTACTTTTTCACTGAATACAAAGATATCCTCCAAATGTTGAGAAGTTTCAACGACAAGATTATTTTCAAATTTAATTGAAAAAACAATGGCCCCATCTATCCATAAATTCATCTCATCAATTTGCTCCGGAGAATAAAACTTAATACTTAAAGGCTCTAGTCCTTCTATATGATATGCATACTCTTGAATTCTTGTATTAAGATAAGTCTGTTCAATCATAACATCAAGTTCATCATTGAGTTTAATTTGGCCACGACATGTCGAAGACGACTCTGACTTATTAAGTTGGTCGGAAAAAGTATACTCTTTTGGACACCCTCGATCTAACTCTAAAGTTAAATCAGGAAAAAAATCTTTAAGTTCATCTTGAATGAAAATAGATAGTTCTTGTTGATTCATTCTTTTTTCATTTTTAGATATTTTTCTTACTCTTTTAGGTATCTGCTTGCCCTCTTTTTTTGTTTTAACCAGAGGAAATAAAATTTGAGAATGCTTATTCACTGTTCGTTTTTCATTATTATTACTTGAGTTTTTATAAATGATAAAAACGACAATCATTAATAAAGCAAAAAGAATGACTATCTTTCTCATCAGGCAGGCTCGTTGTCGTTTTTTTAGTTTTTTATATTGATTGTATCGAATTTTATTTTAGAGCCTGCTCTAAAGATATGAAGAATTTCTTAAGCGGTCTTGAACTGCTTGCTTTTGAAACTTTATAGCTTGATCTACATCATCACTGCTTGACGTGTTAAAACGAATTCTCAACTTTAAAAAAAGTTCTTTCCAGTCAATAACAATAGGTTTTACAAGAAATCTAAGTACTTCGCTCATGATCAATCCCAGTTTTTACAAATATTAAACAAAATTAAATCAAAAAACGCATTTTGACAAGGTGAAGTTATAAAACGATGAAATTTTAAAAGATCTAAAGCGTGTCAGCAATAAACATTCAACCTAAGGCTGACATCAACTCTTCGGTACTTTCATTAACATTTTTTCCAGTAGTATCAATTAAAATCCGAGGCATATTCCACTCATGATAATCTCTATTCACTATTTTTTCCCATGTCGGTTTTTTTAAATTTTCAATTCCAACATCCCGGTTCTCAGCTCGAAATTGATGCTCTTCTTTGTCAGAACAAATGACTTCAATATTTATATAATTTGCTCCAACAGAAGTCGCAACTTGATTCCACTCTTTTCGAGTCAACTCCCAAGGATTTACTGAGTCTGCAATGACGTCATTTCCAGCAACTAAGTTTTCTTTGGCCAACAAATAAGAAAGTCGATACCCCTCTCCTTCAATCTTTTGCATTTTACATATATCTCGCAAGCCTTGCTCAACCGTATCAATCCTAACAAGAGTTGCTTTAATTTTCTTTGCAAGTTCTATTGCTAAAGTAGATTTTCCTGAAGCTGGTAGACCAGAAAATATAATTAATTTAGACTTTTTCATTAAAATTAACTATCAAAAAGATCATAACTCGACAAGTCGTTAACAGTGTTTGACCTACAACTTTCAGTCTTATATAAAAGAAAAAAGGAGTAAAAAGTGTCAAAAATAGAAAAAAAGAACTTGCTAATAGACTTCATCCTCATTCTTCTCACTGGTGGCGTATGGAATATCTGGATGCAATACCGCCAAATTAGAGATTTTAATATTTGCTTGGGGGAAAGAAAATATTCATTTATTAAATGGCTAATCCTAACTTTACTAACTTTCGGACTCTATCATATTTATCACGAGTACAAGCTCACTCGAAATATGTATGAGTCTGTAGCAGGTATGGGTAATGGCTTAGAGGTTGGCATTATAGCTGGATTAATCTCAGCAACAGGTGCTTGGATCTTTGTAGACTTATATCAACAATCTATCTTAAATGGGCTTAGGCTTGAGCCATTTGAACAAAAACTAACATAGTTCCCCCAATGAAAAGGCTCTAATGACCTTATATGTCCGACTAGATTGCTAATCTAACAAAGCGGTGAATTCAAATCAATCGTTATTAGCCTTCACATATAATCTCGCATCTTTTTTTTAAGGAAATTTTACCTTAAAGCCCGCACTCTCCTGCCAAAATACTTAATTTAACTTTAGTCATCTATATAAAAATCAATAATCTGCTATAATACATTCTTATATGTTTACTTCATTCAATATTTTTAATAACGCACAAGGACAGCGATGAACGTTCATGCAGACTTACCTTTTCTAATACGCTCTACTTGCGCAAATGGTTTTTTAAGATTTAACGATTCCTTCTCTGAGCACGTGTGTTTCTCAGCCAAGGAATTATCTAAAAAACCTTTTCTAGAATGGATTGTTCTAGAAGATCAATTTAAATTTAATGAATTAATTGAAGGGAAAGTTTCTGACTGCAAGATTCATCATATAACAAAAGATGGAGCAGGTATCTTACTTAAAGTAAGAATCTCTGAGAAGAATGAAAAAGACTTCATAGTATTAGCACAAGTAGAAAAAGAAGAAATTGTTACAAAAGACTATAACGAGACTCATGAACAGGGCAATGTTAAGAGTACCTTGCATGAAATTGCCCATATTGTTGAAGAGCAAAACCCTGGTTTTAAGTGCTCTATCCTGTTGGTAGAAGATGGCCACTTCGTAAAAGGAGCAGGACCAAGTCTACCTGATGAGTACAATAATGCCATCGATGGTTTTGCCATAGGTCCTACTGTAGGATCATGTGGAACTGCAATTTTCTGGAATGTTCCAGTAGTTGTAACTGACATTCAAAACGATCCTTTGTGGACACCTTTTGCCGAGCTTGCAAAACAAGCAGGAGTAAATGCATGTTGGTCGCATCCTTTTACAAGTAAGAGTGGAAGTGTATTAGGTGCTTTAGCTTTCTACTCTGCAGTTCCAAAAATTCCCACGAAAGAAGAACTAAATCAATTAAAGGGCGCATCAAGAATGACTGGACTTGCAGTGGAGCGAGGACGAGCAGAAGAGGCTCTAAGAATAAAACACCAACAGGCATTAGAGCTTGAAGAACAACTAAGACAAGCTGCTAAAATGGAAGCATTAGGTGTCTTAGCTGGTGGTGTCGCACATGATTTTAATAACATTCTTGCGGCGATACTATCAAATGCACAATTTACTCAATTACTAATTGATAAAATTCCTGAATCCAAAGAAAAAGAAAGAGTTGAGAGCAAACTAAAGAGTATTGTCAAGGCCGGTCAAAGAGCCGGAGGTTTTTGTAAACAATTATTATCCTATGCTGGTCATGAAAGTATTCAAATTAAAAATATTGAAGTAGGTAAACTC
>JABJPQ010000091.1 GCA_018663815.1 Halobacteriovoraceae bacterium
CGGAGGTCATCATCAGCCATTACTTTACTTGATTTGTAGTGACAATATAGGTTTTGATTATTGGGTTGATCGGGATTGATGCTAACATTAAAGTATATTCTTGATTCTAAAAACTGTGCATCACCCGCAATGACTTTGGGGGGAAGAGGAATTTTGGCCCAACCAGATTGTTCTAGTTTAAACTGAACCATATTACTTGAGCTCTCTTGGGCATCATAGTTAACTTTTAGGCTAATTGAGTTGGATGTTAGTGGCTCTTGTTTAACAACTTTGTCTTCCTTAGATGACGATGTTATTTCCTTACCACAGCTAATACATAGGCTTAGTGCGATAGGGATTGAGCTAATCCTTTTAATTACTTTAATCATAATTTCTCCATTAAACTTTGTATCGGTTTCTACGGCGCGAAGCTTTATTTTTTGATGTTTCGCGGTGAGTAAGCCCTTGAAGTCCCTGTTATTCACTTATAAAAAGTAAATTCGTCGGTTTTGTTGCATTATTTCATCGCTGAAGCATTGACATTGATTTTTTAGATACTAAGTTATTCAAGTACAAAACATTGGCAATTTATCATTTAAAAAATAGGAGACAGAAATGACTGTAAAACCACTACAAGACAGAGTTTTAGTAAAGAGATTAGAAGAGGAAACTAAGACAGCTTCAGGAATCATTATCCCAGATAATGCTAAAGAAAAGCCAAGCGAAGGTGAAATTATGGCCGTTGGTCCTGGTTATATCAACCAAGATGGATCATTAAGAGCTTTAGAAGTTAAAGTTGGTGATAAAGTTTTATTTGAAAAATGGGGCGGATCTGAAATCAAAGTTGATGGGCAAGAGTTCCTTATGATGAAAGAAGAAAAAATCTTAGGAATTTTACAGTAATTTAACCAATTAACAGACAAGATTAAAAATTCAAGGAGAATAAACTATGAGTGCAAAAGAACTAAAATATTCAGAAAGTGCCAGAAACTTAATTTTAACAGGAGTTAATGCCTTAGCTGACGCAGTTAAAGTAACTCTTGGGCCAAAAGGAAGAAATGTTGTTATTCAAAAATCATTTGGAGCACCACATATTACTAAAGATGGTGTGTCAGTTGCAAAAGAAATTGAGTTAGAAAATGCATTTGAAAACATGGGCGCTCAACTTGTTAAAGAAGTGGCTCAAAAAACAAATGATGATGCAGGTGATGGAACAACAACAGCAACTGTTTTAGCTCAAGCGATTTACAGAGAAGGAGCAAAACTTGTAGCTGCTGGTCATAATCCTATGGATCTTAAAAAAGGAATTGATTTAGCAACAAACAAAGTTGTGAGTTATCTTAAAGAAAACTCGAAACAAATCGCAACAAATGATGAAATTGCTCAAGTTGGAACAATTTCATCAAATAATGATTCAGAAATTGGATCAATGATTGCTGATGCAATGGATAAAGTTGGAAAAGAGGGTGTTATTACTATTGAAGAGTCAAAAACAGCAGAAACTTACTCTGAAGTTGTTGAAGGTATGCAATTTGATAGAGGTTACTTATCACCATATTTTGTTACGAATACAGAAAAAATGACAAGTGAATTTGAAACTCCGAATATTTTAATTACAGATAAGAAAATTTCAAATGTTAAAGAGCTTCTTCCCATTTTAGAAAAATCAGTTCAAACAGGAAAACCTCTTTTAATTGTTGCTGAAGATGTTGAAGGTGAAGCACTTACAGCACTTGTGGTTAATAAACTTCGTGGATCATTAAATGTCGCGGCCGTTAAAGCTCCTGGATTTGGTGATAGAAGAAAAGAAATGCTTACAGACATTGCTATTTTAACTGGTGGTACTGTTATTTCTGAAGAGCTTGGTATGACTTTAGAGACTACTGAACTTGAGCATTTAGGAACAGCTAAAAAAGTTTCTATTGATAAAGAAAATACAACTATTGTTGACGGTGCTGGAGAGCAAAAAGCAGTTACTGAAAGAGTTCAAGCTATTAAGGCTCAGATTAACGATACTTCTTCAGACTATGACAAAGAAAAATTACAAGAAAGATTAGCTAAACTTGCCGGTGGAGTTGCTGTTCTTTATGTTGGAGCTCCAACTGAGTCAGAAATGAAAGAGAAAAAAGACCGAGTTGAAGATGCATTAAATGCAACAAGAGCTGCTGTTGAAGAAGGTATTATCGTTGGTGGTGGTGCTGCTCTTATTCATGCAACTCAGATATTAGCTGGCTTTACTACTAATAATGAAGACTATGATTTTGGTGTTAGAATTATTACGCGCGCAATTGAAGAGCCGCTTAGACAAATCGCTTCAAATGCTGGAAAAGAAGCTTCTGTAGTTGTTAATGAAGTTAAAAACAAAAAAGAATTTGCTTTTGGTTTTAACGCTAAAGATGACAAGTATGAAGATCTTATTAAAGCAGGAATCATTGATCCTACTAAAGTAACAAGAGCAGCGCTAATCAATGCGGCCTCTGTTTCAGGTTTAATGCTTACAACAGAAACTATGATTGCAGACCTTCCTTCGAAAGATGATGGCCCTGCAATGCCTCCAATGGGTGGTATGGGTGGAATGCCTGGCATGATGTAGTATTAAAGTACAAAAATAAATATTTTTAAGGGAGGGAGACAAATGTCTCCCTTTTTTTACTCAACTTGCTACCAGTGTCATTTAGTAAACTTAATTTTATCGTGATTTAAGGTGCTTAGACTTGGCCTGGTACTTGCTTTGTAGTAGGTGCCTACGGATGGGTAACTTTGGTCCAAGGATGGACGCAAATTGAAAGACATTTATGAGGTAAAGATTGCCCTTTAAAGCCAGGATGGCCAGCACATTACTTCAATATTTATTAATACCGATAAATAAAGCGTATGGAAGCGCAAGACAAAGAGCAATGGATATTTTATTTAAAACTTACGAAGGAATTATCCAAAGACTATTTTATTCTCGACCAAAAACTCAAGCAGTCTGACAAGAGCCTAGTCCCTGTGACAATGAAGTCATTACTTGAGTCTACCAAAAAATATAAATCAATTCATGTTGTTATTGTTGTAAAATCATTTCAAGAATTTAGATACTTTAATAAAAAAGTAAAAAAGATGATGAAGTATCTTATGATGACGGAAAGAGTTCACATCTATATCGCCTCAAGCTTTGTGGCCATGAATGATCCGTCTATTATGAAAAGAGACTTTTATAACTTTATGAAACTGCCAGTAAGTATAGACTTATTCTGTCATTCAATTGCAAGAACAATTGACTTAAGGGATAAGCAGGCTAATATTTGGCCGGGTGGTGCTAGCCCTAAAATGACAATAGCGAGTTAATATGAAAACAGACACAACACAATTATCTCAGCGTTATATGATTTTGATTAAAATTGATGCGATCAATTTATTTAATAGGATTAAGATTAGGCAACATGAGTATATTGAAGCTTTCTCACTTAAAAGAGATCGAGATATATTTAAAGAGGTTTTTAAGTGTCGCTACGATACGGCCACAATTTTTGATCTATCCCACCTACCTCATGAAGTGATTGAAGTTATGAATGATTTTTACACAGAGGTGGATGAGCTTAGTTGGTACTTGATGAATACCCAAGATATGCCAAATGCTATTGAGGATGAAATTATTCACTTTGTGCACCAGATTGAGAAAAAACTTACAGCGCTGGTTTTATACATCGATGCAGAATTAAGTGGCGCAAATATAGATGAGCTAAAGAAAGCTACCACGGGCGTTGAAGTTGAATTTGATAATGGGTTTGACCAAGTAGTAGACGAAAATTTAGATAACTTGGAATTTTCACTTCAAAATGACATAGCTGATGACTCTTAGTGTCTTACAAAATTAATCAATACATTGTATTAGAATCCCATTGGAGATTTTATGAAATATTTGGCCGTGATCGCTTTGATTATAACTGTAAATACGTATGCTAAAAATAACTTAAGTGCGACGAGACTTAGTAAGCTCTCAGGTGAGCTGTCAGAGCCATATGATAACAAAACTAAGTGGGATAAACGCTACAGCAAACGTCATTATATCTATGGCAAAATTCCAGCTCGGTTTTTGGCAGAGAATTATAGCTACTTAGCTAAAGGCAGCACTGTGCTTGATATGGGAATGGGAGAAGGCCGTAATGCGGTTTTTTTAGCCCAAAAAGGTCATAAGGTTACTGGCA
>JABJPQ010000039.1 GCA_018663815.1 Halobacteriovoraceae bacterium
CTAGAAGGCAAAAAACACTACAGCAATGATTACGAGATAGGTTACAAAAAAATAATTTTTAAAACAAAAGAACAACTCACAGAGTTTGCTTATCGGTTTATAGAAGAAAACCACTATCGCGAAATATATTTACTCTCTACGAGTGATTATAATGTTGCTATTGAATCTTGCTTTGATGCAACTACTTTTAAACAAGTTTTTAAAGACTATGGCTTATGTATTACTAATCAGAAATCTAACTCCTTGTTTGGAAAAATATTTAGTTAACACTTCAAAAATACTAGATGCGCGGTGTGTAATTTTTACGTTGTGCGTTGTTTTCTTTCTCATGCTCTGCTACCTATATATCAAATAAATTAATTGCCTGTAGGCAAAGGGGATAACGTGAAAAACTTTTATTTTATTCAACAAGTGAAACAATTTTTTATCTTTTCAGCATTTGTAGCAGTTGGTGCTTTTGGTATGGCACTTACTGGGAGTATGGATCAAGTTTATATGGCTAAAGTGAAGCACTTTGAAGAGTCAAAAACAATATTCATCCAACCTCATTTAATAAGCTGCCAAGAAAAAGAATCGAAAGATCTGGCTTTCTTAAATGAATAATTACCTATCTGGTCCAAAGTGATTGTATTTTGGACCGATTTGTAATACTTAGCCTAGATGCCAAATAGTTTTTATAATTACACATTTATAGATCTCCAAGCTTATTTTGTAGAAAATGGTTTTTCAAAGTTTTGTGCGAAACAAGTTTTTGATTGGGTATATAAAAAACAAAACTTTGATCAATCATCTTGGTCTAATGTTTCAAAAAAATTAAAAGAATTTTTGTTTCTTAATTTAAGTTTTGATTTACCCGAAATTGTTTGGAGTGGAGAGTCTAGAGATGGCACGCGTAAATTTCTGTTAAAATTAAGTGATGGAGAAACAATTGAAACTGTTTTAATCCCAGCAAGAGATAGACTTACTCAATGTATTTCTTCTCAAGTAGGCTGCGCTATCGGCTGTAATTTTTGTCATACCGGAACGCAGGGTTTAAAAAGACATTTAACGACTGCTGAAATTACAGGGCAGTACTTACGACTCAGTTTATGGCTTAAGGAAAATGTTCATGTTGAGGAAAGAATCACAAATATTGTTTATATGGGACAAGGCGAGCCTTTACATAACTTTCAAAATGTAAAAAAAGCGACTGAAAATTTTCTGGATGATTGTGCGTTTGGGTTGGGACAAAGAAGAATTACTTTATCAACATCAGGGCTAGTACCAAAAATTGAGATGCTAGATGATTTCCCTCCTATTAACATTGCTATTTCTCTTCATTCTGCACGCAATGATATTCGAACTGAACTCATGCCAATTAATAAAGCTTATGATCTAGAAAGACTTTTTAGGGCCATTAAAAAAATTCCCCTTAAGGCACATAGACGTATTACATATGAATACCTTCTCATTGATGGATTAAATGATGGACCAATAGATATAGAGGCTTTATGCCGGCTTTTAAATCGAAAAGAATCAAAGATTAATTTAATTCCTTTTAACGAGTACCCCGGAAGCGATTACAAGAAGCCCAAAAAAGAAACAACCTTATGGTTTATGAATGAATTAAATCAAAGAGGATATACTTGTACTATTCGTCAAACGAAAGGGGATGATATCCTAGCGGCTTGTGGCCAATTAAAAACAGAGTATGAAAAAATAAACCTTTGGTCTGAAGAATCAGATAAAGGTGAGGTTTTATTTAAGTAATGTCGTGTAATTATGAAGCAGCTTTGGATAAAACTAAGTAGATCGAGTCCTCAGTAAAAGGTTTCTTAATATACCCGTTTGCTAATTTTTTATTATTTTCTAGTTGATTGCTGGAAACTCCACCGGTAATAATAAAATATTTTGTATCACCGAGAGGAAGATTTTTTGCTGCTTGAATAAACTCATCACCTTGCATTCGTTTCATTTTCATATCAGTGCAAATATAATCATATTTTTTTTGTCTTACTTTTTCTAAACCAGTATCACCATCATCTGCTTCATCAACGCTTAAGCCCAAATCCTCTAAACACTCGAC
>JABJPQ010000125.1 GCA_018663815.1 Halobacteriovoraceae bacterium
AAAAAACACTTCTGATTACATTAGTCAATTATCTAGGTTATTTTCTGCGGGCAAGCTTGCCCGTAATAAATTAAATAAATTTTTCAATAAAAAATATTAAGCTGTATATCTTTGAAATTAGTTCTTATTCGGCAGGTGAAGTATCAAATCAAGTTACATTAGTAGATTAAATCTAGGCATATAAAGATGACGGTTCTAAGACTTATTAAGAAATTATAAAACTTCTAAACAACTAACTAATCGATTGGATACAAGTTTAGGAGTCGGCGAATAGACCAAACATTGATCTGTTCTTAACTGACATCTTTCATGAAAAGCACAACCTGAAGGTGGGTTTAGAGGTGAAGGTAATTCACCCTCTATTGGTTTAAACTTATGTGCTCCGGGACTAATACTAGGTGTGGCCGCAAGTAAGGCCATAGTATATGGATGTTTAGGGTTTTCAATGATCTCTTTGGCGTTACCATACTCAACGACTTTTCCTAAATACATGACTAATATTTCGTCAGCGAGGTGACTAACGACACTTAGATCATGACTAATAAAAATATAGGTAATATCAAACTTATCTTGTAGGTCAATAAGTAGATTAATCACTTGTGCTTGAATCGAAACATCTAACGCAGAAACAGGCTCATCACAAATAAGAATCTTAGGCATGAGAATTAATGCTCGTGCAATTCCAATTCTTTGTCTTTGTCCACCAGAGAACATATGAGGATATCGATTGGCCAGCTCCCCTCGCAGACCAACAACCTCCATCATCTCAATCGCTTTACTTCGACACTCTTCTTTACTCAAGTTTGTATTTACCATTAGAGGTTCGCTAATAATCTGCCACGCTTTTTTTCTTGGATTTATAGAGCTGTAGGGATCTTGGAAGATCATTTGAATTTGACTATAGAAATCTTTCATTTCTAAATTAGAAACTAACTGCCCATCAATTTTATATTCCCCTGATGTGGCCGTCTCAACTTGCATCAAGTATTTAGCAAGTGTACTTTTACCACAACCACTTTCTCCAATAATAGCGAGAGTCTTGCCTTTCTTTAACTTGAAACTAACTCCATCAAGTGCTTTAATGGTATTCTTTTTTTTAAACCCATTCTTAATTGGATAATGCTTCTTAGCTGACTCTAATTCTACAATAAACTCTGAATCGTTCAAGTTGCCTCCTGATTAGCCAGAGGGGTATGACATTTTACAATATGATTATTACTGTCAAAGCTTATATGATCAGGGTTATTTTCTTTGCAAATATTAGCAGTATATTTACATCTCGGATTAAACTGACACCCCGAAGGTCTATTTGCAAGATCTGGCACAAGTCCAGGGATGCTAGGTAATTTAGCTCGGTGTTGTCTTGAATTTTGACTTGATGGTAATGAGGCTAAAAGCCCTTCAGTGTATGGGTGTTTTCTATTATTTATAACTTCTTTTATCAAGCCTGCTTCAACACACTCACCGCTATACATCACAAGAATTCGCTCGGCCATTTGCGCCACGACAGCAATATCATGGGTGATTAGAATAATGGCCATATTGTATTCTTTTTGTAAATCATTTAGTAATGAAAGAATCTGAGCCTGAATAGTTACATCAAGTGCAGTTGTGGGCTCATCGGCAATTAATAATTTAGGTTTACAGGCAATTGCAATTGCGATCATAACTCTTTGACTCATTCCTCCTGATAATTGGTGCGGATAACTTTTGAGTCGAGTCTCAGCGGATGGTATTCCAACTTGAGTCAGTAGATGAATCGCTTTCTCTTTAATTTGAATTTTTGATCCACCAAAGTGTAGCTTTATTGTTTCCATCAATTGATAACCCACAGTAAAACTTGGGTTCAAACTCGTCATTGGGTCTTGAAATATCATTGCAATTTCAGAACCACGAATTTTAGCTTTCTCTTTTTCATTCATTGTTAAAAGGTTTTGATTTTTAAAATAAAAATGACTCGCATCAACTTTGGCCGTAGCTGGGAGAAGATCCATTATTGCAAGTGAAGTAATACTTTTTCCACAGCCTGATTCTCCAACAATACCAAGTGTTTCACCAGGATAAACTTCAAACGAAAGATCACGAACTGCATGAAGATCTCCCCTCATACTTTCAAATGAGATATTTAGATTTTCAACTTTTAGAAGCACTTCTTTTTCTAAGATCATTTCTTAAGCCTTGGATCTAGAGCGTCCCGCAACCCATCACCTAATAAATTAAAAGAAAGTACGACAACGAGTATACAAATCCCTGGCAGTGTAACCAGCCATGGATTACTTTCAATAAATGGTCTAGCGTCTGCTAACATTGTCCCCCACTCAGGAGTTGGTGGTTGAGCTCCCAGACCGAGAAATCCAAGTGCAGCGGCATCAAGGATAGCTGAACTAAAACCTAATGTTGCTTGCACCACTAATGGAGCAATACAATTTGGTAAAATATTAAGTATTAAAAGTCTAAAATGTCCTGCTCCAAAACTTTTTGAAGCGACAACATACTGCTTTTTCTTTTCCTGTAATACAGATGCTCTAACTAACCTTACAAAACCAGGAATGGCCACGATAGCGACTGCTAAAATTGTATTTATAAGATTAGGCCCAAGCACCGAAACCACGACAATTGCTAAAAGTATCGATGGTAGCGCCATAAATATATCAACGACTCTCATAATCACGGTATCAATAATACCGCCAAAGTAGCCTGCGATAAGACCGAATATGATTCCAGCCACAGATGAAATACAAACGACAAAAAAACCAATTCCAAGAGATACTCTTGCACCGTGGATTAATCGAGATAAAACGTCCCGCCCTACATCATCAGATCCAAGATAGAATCCTGAAGCATAGTCACTAGACCAAAAAGGTGCTTGCCTTAGAACATTCGAGTAAACCTCGGCTGGATCATGCGGCGCTAATAGCGGTGCAAGTATTGCAATCAAAATGAATAAAACCATAATCCACCCCCCAGCAACTGCACCTTTATTTTGTTTGAAAAAATACCAAAACTCTGACAGAGCTGAGGGCGGAGAATCTTCGCTTATAACTGGCTTTAAATTTGTTTTATCATTATTTTTAAGCGCGACTGCATCCTCCACATCAACCTCTCATTTTTGGATTGACTACAATGTACATAACATCAATAAGCAAATTAATTATTATTATCATTCCTGCAATAAATAGTATTCCTCCCTGGATAACAGGATAGTCTCTGGCCGTTACGCTTGCCACCATCCACTTTCCAATTCCAGGCCAAGAAAAGATTGTCTCAGTCAAAATTGCTCCAGTAATAATACTACCAAACATTAATCCGATTATAGTAACTACTGGTATTAACGCATTTCTAAGACCGTGAATTGCGACAACTTTAAAGCGGGATAATCCTTTGGCCTTAGCCGTTCGCATATAGTCTTCGCTTATTACTTCTAACATACTAGATCTTGTCATTCTTGCAATGACGGCCAAAGGAATTGTTCCCATCGCAATTGCAGGTAGGATGAGGTGTTTAAGTGCATCTAAAAAAGCAGGCCATTTATCTTCCGGGCTTAATAGAGTATCAATAAGCATAAACCCAGTGACATGTTCAATATCAAACATGACAGAAAGCCTACCTGCTACAGGAGTTAATCCAAGTGTTACAGAAAAAATAAGTATTAGGACAAGTCCCCACCAAAAAATGGGCATACTATAGCCTATGAGAGCGACTCCCATTATCGTATAATCGGGAAATTTATTTCTATAGATTGCAGCAAAAATACCAAAAGGAATTCCAAAAATTATGGCGAAGGTCAGTGCTGTTATCCCTAATTCTAATGTAGCCGGAAAGCGGTCCAAAAACTCTTCTGTCACTGGTTGTTTTGACACAACACTTGTCCCAAAATCCCCCTGAAGTACGTTGCCAACAAATTGTCCATATTGAGAAACAAGAGGCTTATCTAAGCCCATATCTTTTTTCATTTTTGCGTATAACTCAGGCGATGCTCCTCTTTCTCCTAATAGCAGAAGTACTGGATCGCCAGGTACGAATCGAATGAGTGAAAAGCTAAGAATACTTACTCCTAAAAATGTAAGACTAAGAACTCCAAGTTTTTCCAACAAAAACTTAATCACTATTTAATATCCACATGGTAAAAATAATCTGACCCTAAAGGATCAATCTTATATCCAGTTACATTGGAACGAAAAGCTTTATGAGTTATTGAATGTGCAATCGTTACCCAAGGAGCTTTAGCTTTAAATATTTTCTGTGCTTTTTCGTAGTATGCAATTCTTTGTTTTAAATTTGTCGTTCGTTTAGCTTTCTCAATTAAAGAATCAAATCCTTTATCACACCAACGAGCTCTGTTAGCACCAGCTTTAACCGCTGAACACCCTAAAAGTACATGTAAAAAATTATCAGGATCTCCATTGTCACCTGTCCAACCAAGTTGTAATAATTGATGTTCACCGTTTTTAGACTTCTCTAAGTAAGTAGGCCAATCATAGCTTATTAGCTTAATAATTATTCCAATTTTCTTAAGGTCAGCTTGCATAAGCTCACCCATACGTTTTCCATTAGGATTGTATGGTCTACTTACAGGTAAGGTCCAAAGCTCAGTAGTAAATCCTTTAGCCCATTTTTTAGATTTAGCTAATTCTTTTTTAGCCATTTCGATATTGTAATCATAGTCGTTAATTCTTTTATTATAAGACCACATTGTTGGCGGGATCGGATTCTTTGCCACCATACCTTGTCCAAAATATATGGCTTCAATATAGCTTTTCTTATTTAGAGCAAGGCTAATAGCTTTTCGAACATGAGTATCATTAAAAGGAGGCTTCATTACATTCATTGCTAGATAGGCTATATTTAAACCTGGCTGTCCAATAACCGTAATCTTTTTATTTTTTTTCATTGAATCTAGGTCTATAGGGCTTGGGTGTGCAATAAGATGACATTCACCCGTTTTTAATTTTTGATAGCGTACACTTGCATCTGCTGTAATACTAAAAACAAGTTTATCTATTTTTGCTTTTCCTTCAAAATAAGCTGGATGAGCTGTAAACCTAATAATCGTATCTTTTACATACTTTTTAAACACAAATGGACCCGTTCCTATCGGCATCCTATCAATATCTTCTTTCTTATTAGATTTTACTAGATTTTCCCCATACTCACTAGAGTGGATACTTGCGAAGTCCATACCAAGGTTTGCCAAAAAAGGAGCATTTGGTTGATTGAGAACAAACTTCACCGTATAGCTGTCTATTTGAATAATGTCTTTAATAGCTGAACCCATGTCCATTGAATTAAAGTATTCATAAGAGCCTCCACTGACTTTGTTAAATTTATGAGTCGATAAACGCTGTCTATTAAAGGAGAATAATACATCTGCTGCTGAAAAATCTTTGGTTGGCTTGAAATACTTAGTTGTATGAAACTTAACACCTTTTCTTAATTTAAAAACATATTCTTTTCCATCTTTACTTACGGTCCAAGACTTTGCCAGTGAAGGAAGAACTTCTGTTGTTCCATACTTAAACTTAACCAGTCTATTATATATCGTTTTTGATGAAGCATTAAAGGTTGTTCCATCTGTTGCTATTTGTGGATTAAAAGTGGAAGGAGAACCTTCTGAACAATAGACAAATGTTTTAGAGTGAGCCGAAGTAAATAGACCAGCTGATGCTAAGATAGATGCAATTATTCCCAATTTAGTTAGATATTTTAATTTCATGTTATGCTCCTTAAGTTCGTAATAATTTAAGCTTTTGATATAGATGTTTCAAGGTTTTAAACCTTACTATCAAAATTGGTATCATTATGGCCCTAGATCAGCCCATAATTATGCTTTTATCCTATCTTTAAAAAACTTATAAATTTTAAATGACAGAAACTGATGCTTTTTGATCTTAAAAATCCTTAAGAATCATGGCATTTTGTTTTCCAAATTCATCCATAGGATAGTTGGCCAGTGCCTTTTTAATGAAGTCTATTTTCCTTTTAAAAACAATTTTCGCTTGTAATTGTTGCCCCATGAACAAAGCTAGCAAGATCAAAATAATTAATAATGGGAACATATGTCCTAGAAAGATTCTGTAAAAGGTTTAGATTATACATATAACTTGTTTTAGTAGGAGTGTTCCAGTCCCATTGGATAATCATAGCTTGAAAAAGATATATTTTCGCTAGTAATAGCTTATCTACCAACTTGTTATTCTCTTTTGCCCATAGGCTCTCCTCAGCTATAATACTCCAACTACAAATAAATCCCAAGTTAAAACTATGAACGTAATTCTTTACGAGCAACAAGGTGATAACCACCAATTTGCCAAAGAATTAAAATAAGAAGTAGACCCGCATTTGATAATGGTAAATCTGAATAATTAACAATAACTTTGCCTTCTTTATCAGTTGTTTCTGTTTTAGATTTTTCAACACTATATGGCTCAAACTTCATACCTAAAGAAATATAACCTGTTTTATCCTGGCTTATTTCTTTTTTCGGATAACGGCCGATGGTAACTGTAAAAAGTGATAGGAATAAAAATAAGAACAGAACAGCTAACGTTGAAAAAAATGAAAACTTAGCTGCATTTCCTGAGATTTCTTTTTCTCTTTCATCACGTTCCTTCACTCTTGTTACTTTAGATAAGAACGCATCTCTAAACGTTCTTGAAATAACTGTCCTAAGTGATAAATAAAATGAAATTACTATCCAAAGCATAAATATCCAGCCAAGAGTATCCCAAAAAAACCTTGTTGCTCCCTTACTTAATGCTAGCTGATCCGGCTCCCCTATACTTCCCCAAATCAATATAGCAATTACTGCAGGTAAACTGTAAATTACATACTTAATAAAAAATCTGTCGAATTTATTCATCTTTACTCTCCACTGTGAATATGTCTTTAATGTCTTTTTCAAAATAAATAGAAAGCCTAAATGCTAACTCAAGTGAGGGATTGTAATTTCCCTTCTCCATAGAATTAACAGTAAGCCTTGTAACCCCAATAGCATCAGCAAGGCCTTGTTGAGTGAGCCTTTTCTCGGCCCTCAATACGTGTAGATTATTAGTAATTTTTAGTTTTGTTTTGATATTTCCCATTTTAATAAGCCCAAATTTTGTTGTGTTTACTATCCTTTATGTTAAGTAAACTATACACCCAATAACTAAATGTAAAGTTTATTATACATTTATTTTTAATTACGTAATTAACGACGTTAAGTTATGGTCCTTGGGGCTAATTCAATTAATAAACAAATTATTAATATTAAAACAACTTATAAATTTCTTATATTTTATATAAACTCTATATTTTCAGTACCTTATGCCTGCTCAAGCATTTTTATCTATACATTACAAAGTCTTTGTGGCAGAATTAGAGTATGATAAGCAAGAGAAAAGTAGACTTAATTGGGAATAAGCTAAAACTCAGCGAGACTCTCTCAGCTACGGAGTTTGAGCAACTTTTAAAGTGGAGAAATAGCTTTTCTAGTACCCTAGACTACTACTACACAAAATTAAAATCTAAAATTCCTCCTGAAGATAGAGTTGCAATCGCCAGACGTCTTAAAAGAATAGATTCTATCCAAATAAAGCTTGAAAGGTTTCCAACGATGAGGCTCAGTACTTTACAAGACGTTGCTGGCCTAAGAGTCATATTCAATGACGATATTGCTCTCGATAGAGCCTATACCAAAATTAGAGGACTTACATCTCGCAATACTCTAAAGAGGCTTGATGATTATCATAATAGACCAAAAGAAGACGGCTATAGGGGGATGCACCTCATTTATCAAAATGAATCATCAAGTCTTGTTGAAATACAGTTCAGAACTAAGCTCGAACACATATGGGCAACGGCCGTGGAGACATATGGTGAACTGCAAAGTACTTCATTTAAAACTGGCGAAGGTGATCATGACTGGAAAACTTTCTTTAAGCTTCTTAGTTCTTACTTTGCAATCAAAGAAGACTGCTCTCCACTAATTGACCACTTAAAACTAAGTGAAAAGCAAATCCTTATACGACTAAAAAAGTCTATCAAAACACTTAAAGTCATTGAAAGATTGAATGCGACAACAAACAGTATAAAGATCATTATTAATAAACATAATGATGTTGGTAGGACTGGTAAGTATGCATTACTTGAACTAGACCTAGAGCAGAACACGACAAACATCGAAATTTTTAACAAAAAAGACGTAAGCAAAGCAATAGAAATTTATACCAATAAAGAACTAGAACTTAAAGATAGCAAATTTAGAAATATAGTATTTGTTAATATTGAGAATTTAGAAAATATACAAAAATCATATCCAAATTATTTTCTGGATACACAAAAACTTCTCGAAATTCTATCAAAGATAGTTCTAGGAAAGTTTTAAGTAATTATAAACAAGTCGATTTACCAAAGTTGGGCTTAATGAGATTTTTAGGTGCAACTCAACTGCATATAAACTTGATCATGAAAGTTATGATCTACGCAATCTCTACTCTTTGGTAAAATACCAATTATTCCAACGAATCTACATATTCTAACAACTAAAGTTTTATTTAGTTTAGTACTTAATCTAAACACGTTCTTTAGTTTACACAAAAATAATAGGTGAATATATTTGCCTTCTACGCTTAAAAGACAATGCTTAAGGTCTTAAACAGGTACCATCAAAGTTTAAATTATATCGCCAAAACAAATAATTACTTGTTCACACTTCCTCTATATTCGTGATCACTTCTTGTATCGTAATATTTACAAGCAAAATGGTTTTAAATAAAATTTTAATCTCGTGCTGGATTATTTAATCCAGCACATAAACGTTAACAAAGGATTAAAAATGGAAAACAAGAAACAAACAGAGTCAAACGAACAAGCATCATTGGAAAATGTTCTTGAAGCAGTTAACAACATTGAAGTAATCAATACGCTTGGTGCTACTA
>JABJPQ010000465.1 GCA_018663815.1 Halobacteriovoraceae bacterium
AAAGGTTTATATTAAATTAAAATCTCAGGTTCCAACTTTCCTAACATAGGGGGGCTTTGTAGGACATTTCTTTATAATTACCATAGCTTGTTATGCTTTTGACTTATTAAAAAATAAAAAAGACTCTCTCTATCTTCTTAGAAGTATCTTTTCCATCTCTCTATTTATTTCTCTTTTATTTTTTTCTAAAAAGTTTATACATCTTCATTATCAAAACTCTTTTTTAGACATAATTGAAACGATGTTAATTTCTTATCAATGGGTATTTTTCAGCTTACTTGTTTATACTTTAACCACAATCCTTTATTTTATGTTGTCAAATAAACGCTTTAAAGACTGTTTACTCTATACTAGCTGTTTTGAAATTATCTTCCTAGCACTAACACTTCAGGTTAAAACAGACTATAAGTCATTAACATCTCCTGAAGTGATGATGCTTAAGAGAAAGGTTGAAAAGTTCAACTATAGAGTTCATGGTAAAGGGTGTTATGGGCTAAATATACCTCGAACTGATAGTCTTCATATGCAAAATAGACGCTACTCAGAACTTTTAAAACTCGATGGAAGAGAAACAAATTATCTTGAAGAGTTAAAGCCAACCTACCACCCTCAATTATGGGACCTACTGGGAGTTTCATTTAATTGCGATATTAAGGAGGAAGATCTTACTTGTATATCCCCCCAAAACCTTTCCGATAAGACTAATTTATTTAAATATTTCTCTCCTCGAAAAATATTCAATCAGCAAAGCTTAAGTGCAATAAATAAAATATACACGCCCGCCCTTAAGGGTTACAATACTAATAATTCTTACCCTTATCTTCATGTTACAAACTCGGTGATCTCTATACCTGATAAAAAAGAACGAATTAACTATTTGTACTCGGCTGCTTTTAATCCAAGAGAGGAGGTTGTTGTTGAAAAGGCAAACATAAACTCTCCCTCTCGCACAGTTTTGTATCATATTGATGTAAAAAATTTTACTGATGATTTGATAAAATTAAAAATCAGCTTAGATAAAAAATCTATTCTTCGTCTGAATACTGGATATAGCTCTTCATGGAGAATAAGTGGAGAGCTAGATTCAAAGTCAACTCAGTATAGAGCAATTCCTGTAAACCATGCTTTTTTAGGAGTCGAACTTCAACCAGGAACACATAATTTAACTTTAAGTTTTATTCCTAAAGGATTAGAAATGGGGATTATTTTATTTCTTGTTGGACTTATTTGCTTTCTTTTTTCAATAATTTCCTATTCCAAAGCAAAATCGAAGTAGAACTCTGATTTGTAAGTATTCACCGCAATTTACTCTTCCGGGTCAAAAATAGTGCATGTTTTTGAGGATAAAATATTTTTTTAGAGCCGTTAAATCAATAATATAAAAATTGCAAATTTTTGAATCTTTTTTTTACAAAAAATTTTGAAAAATAGTTGCACGAACGTAGTAAGTTTTTAATTAAAAATTAATTAGCCAAAAATAGTAAGGCAGGCGCTGACTTTCAGTCTGAGTTCTTCATTTCTTCGTTGTAAATCGGACTTTAATTGAGTTTAAAGCTAAGCAAAGTTTGAAGAATTATTTTTCACCTTTTTATGCTGCTTAAAAAGAAGTTGGCCTTGTGACATCTTTTTTGACATCAACAATACAAAGATCTGGAGTTGAACAAAACAGCACAAAACTAACGCAATGCAATGGCTGGTTATTTTTTATGTAATTTATACAACTTTTCAGTCATATAGGGAGTCATATAGGGACTCATATAGGGATATTAAAGAGTCGTATGGGGGAGGGAGTATCGTGCTTAAATTTAAAGTAATCTTATGAGCCTGCCATTCATTAATTTCTTAGACGCTTAATCACAGGTTAATTCATCTAAAACTAAATAGTAAAAAAAGAAAGGCAATCGCTGACCTTTGAGACCTGTTTAAAATGCAAAAATCGCTTCTTTCTATCCTCATAAAGTTCAAGCAGTACTTCTTTATCCAACGATGCCAACGGGCGATTAGCATCGCCATGAATCCTAGCATAACAAGTTTCAAAGTCAGTCCCTAACCACAGTCCTGTCCAAGCAGTAAGAATTTTCTCAGTCTTATCACCAAGTGTTCCTCCCCCCAAACTTACAATCAGCTTCTCTTTTTGATCCAACTCCACTAAGGCCTTTCTCTCGAGCATCCTAAAGAAGTCAAAACCTTCAGACTCAATAAGTTCACCTAAAGTTTTATACTTTAAAACTCTTTTTAAAATATAATCATCCAAATCAATGCATTCAAATCGCTTCAACTCTGGATTAGCAGCTAATTCTTGTAATAATGTACTTTTTCCAGCTCCACTGAAGCCACAAATAAAATAATTCACGTTTTTCCTTTGCAGGTTATGCACTTTGCGTTATATATCACGAAAATTTTTGAAAGTAAGGTATTCCATGACAACAGATAAAAAACTTGAAAATCGACTTGAAAGTAACCTAAATCTCACCAAGATCTCTCAAACAGATACTAAGTTTTATAAGCTAGATAAAACCCAGGATTGGACGAAGACTATCTTGCTTGAGTTAAATGAAAAAGCTGATAGCAAAAGCCCTGAAGAATTTTTAGCAGAAACAAATATTAATATTGAGCTAGAAATCTCCAAAAAGTTCAAAAACCAATACGGCGAATACTTACTGGTTAAGGGAAAACTACAAACAAATTACATAACACAGTGCATACGTAACTTAACTGAAATGAGAGACTCATTAAGTATCGCATTTAGCATTTGCTTTCTAAATAAGAACTGTGACATTGATGCTGACAGCACTGAACTGCTGGAAGTCATTGAAAACAATGAGGTTTATGAATTATATTACCTTGAAAAGGGTCATGCTAATATCGCTGAAATGGTGCATGAGCAAATTTATCTAAACATTAACCAATACCCTGTTTCTGATCCAGATAGCCCACTTCTGTGGAATAAGGAAGCAAGTCCTACAAAACAGTAATAAAGTAGTTGGCAAGTGAGTCAAACTATATTAAATATTTACATTCAAAAAATTAAGTTTTGAAAATACATAATTAAATCGGAGTATAAAATGGCAGTTCCTAAAAAGAAAACATCTGTATCTAGAAAAGGTCTAAGAAGAGCAGGTCAACACCACAAATTATATAGAGATCATCCAATGGCTTGCCCTAACTGTGGCGACTTAACAATGCCAAGTCACGCATGCCCAAGTTGCGGAACTTACAAAGGTAAACAAGTTTTTGAAATAAAAGTTAAAGCTGAAGAAGAAGAAGCTCAAGCTTAACTAAAGTTAAAGTAATACTAAATTTATTCTTTTATAGTGAAAGCCTTCAAATCGGATTTGCGACTTGAAGGCTTTTTTTATATATAAATAAGTATAAAAAAAAGGATTCAATTAGATGGAATTATATAAAACAAAAATCCTAGGAACTGGTAAATACCATCCTGAAAAAATAATGACCAA
>JABJPQ010000468.1 GCA_018663815.1 Halobacteriovoraceae bacterium
ATTATAAAATAAAAGCTTTTGCTATTATTAATCTTTTTGGCTTCTAGGATAAATTTGTCACCTGAGATATTGGGCATTTTCATATCAGTGATAATGTAGTCATAGGAATTATGTTTAACTTTCTCTAAAGCTGTGGTGCCATCGTCAGCTTCATCAACCTCTAACCCGAAGTCCCTTAAATACTCACTGAGAACTTCTCGGATACCTTCTTCGTCATCAACAATAAGAGCTTTCCCTGCTAGAGGCGATCTTTCTTGTGTTGCTAATCTTTCCTCAGAGCTGATGGCGATGGTTGTTGTTGAGGGGGGAAGAGTTGTTGGAAAATATAACGAAAAAGTTGTTCCTTTCCCGACTTCAGAGTCTAATGTGACTCTACCTTTCATGTCATGGACCATCTTTGAGAGCATTCCAAGCCCCATACCTGTCCCTTTTCCAAGCTTTTTAGTTGTAAAAAAGGATTCAAATATTTTGTCTCGATTCTCTTCTGGTATCCCCATCCCATTATCAGAAACCTTAAGCACTAACTCATTTTCCATATTTTCTGATGTGAGAGAAATTGATGGTTTTGCTACTTCTAGAGTCGCATCTTTGGCATTGATGAGTAGGATCATTAAGATTTGTTGAAAACTTCCATAATTTCCTTTTACATAAAACTGTTTAGCATTTAATTTGACTTCAAAGCAAATGCCTTCTTTTTCGAAAATATCCCCGGTTAATAACTGTGTTTTATGAATCAACTCAGGAGTGTTTAAGTCCGTGCTCTTATCATAATCCATTTGGGTATATTTTCTTAGGCTATCAACAATAGCAGTAATCCTGTTCAATGCGTCTTCTTGTTTTTTAAGCGAAGAAATTAAATCTGCTGGAGTGAAAATTTCATTTCGAAGAATTTTTTTACACTTCTGTAAGTGTCCAAGCGATATTGCGAGAGGGTTGTTTATTTCGTGACCGATCCCCGCGGCCATTTCGCCGATGGAGACGAGCTTTGATACTTGTAATGCTTCTTTTTGTGCGATCAGTACCTGATCAGTTAAGGTGCTAATTGTTTTTACTATGACTTTAATATAAATGAGGCATAAAATAAAAGCTCCCGCAAAGTTTGTCACTTTTATAAGCTCTACAGGAAGGGGCGCAAGCGGGAAAAAGTGTTCCGGCAGAAAGTTATATCCAAAAGAAGTGGCAGCTATCCACAGGCTAAAGGGGGTAAGAATACCTATAAAAATGCTTTTTTTATATTTATGCTCGAAGATAAGAAAGGGGAGTAATAATCCACAGTAATAATAATACTCTGTGGCAGTTTCATGTTTAAGAATTAAACCTGTAAAATAGACATAACAGTTGGATGATATTATGAAGAATAACTTTGAAATCGTTTGATAGTTATGGTGATAGAGATATAAAACAAGTGGAATGATAAAGAATACTCCAAAAGCAACAACTGCAGCTGCACTCCAAGCTTGGAGCCAACTAAAAAAACAGGAGTAGAAAAAAATAATTCCCCATACCGAGTAAACGAGTCTCTTAAAGACAATTTCATGATATTTTGTAACAATATCAAGCTCCAATTTCTCTCCTTATAATTGACTTGTCTATTTGTTCTATTATTATAATTTAAATGAGTATAGGTTTCTTAACAAGAGGAAAAGCTTTCCTAAGCCTTTGAGAGTAGCTACTTTGAGTTGGTCACGGCATCTATCAAGATGATAATACGGGTTATTTAAAGCTCCCTTTATCGCGAATAGAATAAAATCAAAGCTTTTGTCAGATGGGTTGAATTACTATCAGTTAGACGTTGGTTCCTTTGGCGAGCGCCCTGATTTCAGCTGTTAATTTTAGATACAAGCTGATTGAGTATGATCGCTTGTGATACAGAAACATTTAGTGAGTTTTTGCTGCCATACATTGGGATACTAATAATTTCGTCACAAAGTTCAAGTAGTTCTTGCGAAATACCATGTTGCTCATGACCAAAAATGAGAACGAGGGGAGAAGGAATATTTTGAATTTCATTTATATTTAAACTGCGAGCAGATGTTTCAATGGCCCAAATATGTTTTTTTTCTTGTTTGAGTTTTTTAATGAGCTCAATGGCACTTTTATAGTAACTCCACTGAATATTTTGATCACATCCCATGGCCGTTTTTTGCACATGAACTGAGTTTGGAGTTGCGCTAAGACCTGTTAAGTAAACTTCGTTGCAATTAAAGCATTCTGCATTTCTAAACATTGCTCCAACATTATGCGCAGAACGAACAGAATCAAGTAAACAAGCAATTGGAAAATCTTTCTTTTCTTTTATTTCTATGTCTTGAGTTTGGACTAAGAAAGCGTAATCTTTTTTCGACTGGCCCAAGAACCTTTCAAGGTTCATGAGGTAAACTTGAAATTGATAGTCGGTAGCCTTAATTTTAATAAATTCTTTATTCAGTTTTTGTATTTTTTCGTTTTCTGATGTAGCCAAAAAAGAATGATACTTTGCTAGTTTGCTAAAATGCTGTGAATCTATTGAATGTTGTTTTGTTTCTATAAATTGGGCTAAATCATAAAGAACTTTTAATTGTCTTTGCGCTGACAGTGATAATAGTTTATTTTTTG
>JABJPQ010000400.1 GCA_018663815.1 Halobacteriovoraceae bacterium
TCCAAGTCTGAAAGCTTATCATGATGAAGAAGTTCGAAATTATATTGAGAAATATCCCTTTAAGAAAATGAACCTGGACAACTAGAAATTGTAAACAATTCCGCTCTTTGCTCACCTGCACATTCATTATTTAATTGTTCATCTTTAAGTCCATCACATGCTTGCTTAAAAGTGATAAAGCTTTGTTTACCAGTTGAACATACTTGGTCACCAAACTCATACGAATAATCTTCAGTCGCAGCTGGCTCGACCTTATAGACTGTTTGCTGAGTACCATATGGGTTGATAAACGAGTCCTTGCCACAGGACACTAGATTCATTAAAAGAAGTAATAAGATTAAGTATTTCATACCACTTAAGAAGCAAGTACAAAGCCAATTTATCGCTTGTTATTATAAAGAGTTAGAGTCACAGTGAAGATATTATATACACAGGTGTCTAAATATTAAACGATCAAAATGCCCGCTTTTGTATGCAGGCTATTTATTCATTTACTTATTCAAAATACGTAATTTTTTTAATTTTTCAGAGCAGTCGCTTTGACTATAACTATCACCTCTATCAATTACCCCTTTACTAAAATGATGAATATCACCATTATTACAATAGAAGTCCCCCCTTATAATCTCATCGAGGTTATAACTGCACTCATAGCTCTCACCGTTGATTATCAGTCCCTTGTCAACATGATAGATATTTCCAGCATTACAATAGTAACTCCCTTTTGCAATTTTACCGAGATTATTACAGTCCTTGGGGCCATAGCTATCGCCAGTGGAGATGTATTTTTTTTCGGTATGATGAACCTCTCCGTTTACACAGTAGAAACGAGCTTGAGCTGAAAAACTAAATATTAATAGCAGTAATGTTATATTTTTCTTCATTTAATGACCTTGTCCTTGATTTAAATTGTTTTGTTTTAAACCTAATTTGTAGCTTTTTCGTCTTCTTATTCACTGGTCGAAAAGATATTTTTTCTACCAAATTTTATTTTCATTTTCATCTCTGAACTTTTCTGCTCAAAGAGGGTTCACATTTCTAGTTTCAAATGACTATTTGCCACAATTAAGAATTAAAGTCTCATAAATTATGATTCTCTCTTCTGATCTCACGGTCTGCAACAATGTTCGTAATCAATCCTTCATCTAAGGCCTTTTGAATTTCAACAATGGATTCATTGTGTGTACTTTGAGCACTCTCACAAAAATTGAGAACAGCTCTCTTGCCACAAAAGGCTTCCAAAATCATATTCTCCCTAGATAGCTCTTTGTCATACAATGATTCGGTTATTTTTCCAGAATTTACGGCCTCTTGTAGTTCAATCAATGAGTTTTGATACCCACCGTTCATATAATGACAGCCATTCTCACCAGCAAATATAGATAAAGAAGTTAATATTCCTAATAATATGAATAATTTTTTCAATTGAGTTCTCCAGTTCACTTAAGTAATAGTTTTCTATCAAACCTTATTTAAAAATTCTTTGTCTTTTTATATCTTGGTCGAAAAAGACATCTTTCTCGACCAAATTTAATTTCAATTTTATCTTTGAGCTTTTTCGCTCAAAGAAAGTTCAAACTTCTAGTGTTTTAGAGTGAGCCCTTCCGACTAGGCAATTCTTTAATTACTTTAAATAAATTTCACATGGGAAATTATGTGTGTTTCCAATCACACAATTCATATGTCTAGTACGCCTTAATCCATTATTAGAGCTTCTATTGTTTTGCTGGTAAATTTCTAAACTCGAGGAATTTGCAGGTTCCAACTTTCCTAACATAGGGGGGTTTTTTGCTCAGATAGAAACCTTAATACTAAAGCCCAAATAAAATAGAATACCATATACGAGATAAAATAACCCTTGGGTTCTCCTCAACAGTTTTTCATGACTATCTTTGTTTGTTAAGTTGATCGCAAAACCACTTTGATTTAAACTGAGTGAAAGGATATTTTTGTTAAAAAAATCTATATTTCTAATCAATTATCAAATTTTATGAGAAAAATCACGATTAAAAAAAGAATGCAGATAGAATAGAAGAGCTAGCTGTATTAAATAAACTGGCTCGATTTTTACTCATACCGGCAGCACCGAATGTCTAAGATATTTCTGTTTCTAACTCCATCATTATCGCCTGAAAAGCAACCATCATTCGTCATGACAAAGTCATTATCCGATGCATCTTCAGATGAGGCATGCCCACAACTAAGCATAAAAAATCCATTCGAGCTATTACATTTTATACCATACCATACATTTGGATTACCTACTCCTGTGGAGAGGGGGTCATTATCTAACCCTGTATTGGCAATATCAGTAGAGCTTCCACCTGGGCAACAACCTCCGTAAAGTGTAACAACATCATTATAGTTTAATCCATTTTGAGTACTAGTTCCATTGCCATTACTATCCAAAAAGAAATTCCTATAATCTATTTTTTCATATCTCCTAAGCGTGTAACATTGTAGCTGATTGCGGACTTCCGGCACTCTTGAGCATGACTTTATTGTAGTAACTCCAAATCCATCCGTTGTAAATCCTAAATTAAGAGGAAATGTCTTTATTGTCGGTCTCGTTTGAGATGAGTTTATTTTTTTATCATAAAGGACAACTATTTGACCGCTTTCATTAGCATCTCCGAGGCAGTAATTGTCTAATAAGCAACCAGTCGGTCCATTAAACATCACCAGTTTCATAGATTTGATTTTCAATTTTCCAAACTGACTTCTGTCGTCACCAACAATATTATCGGCACCATTAAACATCTTTGTAGTTTTAGTGTCTCCTGCAATATTACTGTACCATAGCTCAACGTTCAACCCTTCACTTATTTTTGTATAGGATGATGACTTTTCAACTTTATCTCCTCCAAAATCAATATCTTTTTTTTCAAAAGTCATCCCTGAAAGACTCATTTTACAATAATTCGCATTATCTAAAATCATATTTATAGAAATACTTAATTCAGCCTCATCACTAATAAAAGCGGTTCGACTCTGACCATCATTTACATTTTTCATAACCTGCATAAGAGCAAGAGATAATCCTCCGAGTAATCCGACTGCAATCATTACCCCCCTATGTTAGGAAAGTTGGAACCTGAGATTTTAATTTAATATAAACCTTTGAAATCTTGATGAGCGGAGCGAATTAAGATTTCAAAGGGGGCGATTGGAAAA
>JABJPQ010000469.1 GCA_018663815.1 Halobacteriovoraceae bacterium
ATTGTAAAAATAAACCCGAAAATTAATATCAAAAACTTAAATCGTGATCAAATCATTAAAATACCTTATGAGTATCTTCAGCATCTTGATGATGTTATTTTTTTAAAAAATAGTATGATTGTACCCAAAAACCGGAAAAGTAATCTATGTAAACGCTTTGAACGAAAAAAAACAAAACAAAAAAAAATCATTAGGGTAAAAAAACATCCTAAAAAGATTCCGATAGTGGTCCCAAAAATTAATTTTAAAAAAATATTTGAAGTCTCACGTTTAAGCTTTAAAAAATCGAGAAAACTTGGAATTTCAAGTTTGGAAATCAGATCCAATAAAGAACTTGAGCAAAAGAAATACTTTGAAATATATCTTAAATTTAATAAAAAAGTTAAAGTTACAGGTGAACCAAATATTAAAATTCAGGCTAAAGGTCAATTAGCCTATGCGCGCTTTGATCGACTCATTGATCATCAGACATTAAAATTTAATTTTTATTATCAATTTGACTTAAGCCAAGTTAAATTTTTTAGACTATATATTCCTCCCGAAAAAGATCTATTTGATGTTAGAAGTCAAAGTAATGATAAGCAGTATATAGAGGAGACCTCATTTTATGAAATAAGATCAGTTTTTGTTGATGAAGAGGTCCCAAGAATTGTAAAAATCCACTATCCCAAAAAAGGAACCTTTTCTATAGGGGATGTCATTAAGGTTGATTTAGAATTTTCTGAGAAGTTTATGATAACTGGTAAACCAAAACTTCATGGAAGAATAGACTCAGGCGATATCCTATTCAACTTTAAAGATATCTATAATGACAATACTTTAAGATTTGAATATCAAGTTAAAGTGGGGGATCGATCTGCTCGTGGAATTCAATTATTGGGTAAGTTAGAGTTAGGCAAAGTTGAAATTCGTGATTATTCTGGGAATCAGTTTGTTAATAACCATCCTGATATTTTCACTCGAGAAGTTAGGATTGATCGTGTTTCTACCCGTGTCTTTCAAGTTCAATATCCTGCACCTAAAGTATATCACCTAGGAGAAATATTACGTTTTACGGTAAATTTTAATAAAAATGTTTCAGTAATAGGAAAACCTTATTTAAAGCTAGAGATTGGAAACAATACAAGAATTGTGAAGTTAAAAAAACACAATAAAAATAAGTTGATTTTTGATTACAAGGTGCAAAGTAATGAGCAGGACTTAGATGGGATAATTGTATATCCTCAGGTTTACACGGACGATGGAGTATCAATATATGACAAGTTTAAGATAGGTGCAAAACTTAATTTTGAATCACGCTTTAAGACAGGGATCTTAATTAATTCTGGTCGAGTTTTTATAACAAACTTAAAACCATCTTTTAAAAAAACATTTAAAGAAGGGGACCGTTTAAATGTCGTCGTTCAGTTTAATGAAAATATCCATGTCGCTGGTGATCCTCAAATCCAATTTGAAATTAATCAGAGGAATAAATTCCTTAAGCTAAAAGAAAAAAAGAAAAACAAACTGATCTTTGAATATATAATTGAAAAAGAAGATCATTCAAAAGGGGTGAAAATATTTTCACCAATAATTACTTCTGAACGCTCAATCAAAGGAGATAGTGGAAATTTTGTAAATTTAGAGTTTAGTCATCTCGAGCTGGATAATTATGTCTTTGATACCCTAGAGCCCTATGTTAAAAAAATAGATTACCCTGAGAATGTAAAAATTGGGTATGACGATAAGGCTCAGTTCTTAGTGTATTTTAATGAAAAAATTCAAATTAAAGGAACTCCTCGTTTGAAAATTGATTTGGCATCAGGCGAAGTCTTTGCAAATTATATTGATGGAGATGGGACGACTGTTCTCAGATTTGAATATCGCGTTAATAAAGTTGACTTTGACAGTGGGAGTGCAAAAATTATTTCTCCGATGCTTTTATTTAATAGTACCATTCACGATTTTGCTATGAATCCTGCAAAATTAAATTTTAAAACGAAAGATTTAAATCTACTTAAAATTAATGGGAAGGTTAATTATGGATTAGTACGCCAAAACAAAGGTGCCTTTTATACTCCTGAATCTGAGAATGTGAACAGTATGCAGGTTTCATATGCAGCAAAACTACTATTTGGAAATACGCGAATTGAAACAGTTGATATAGAGGATGATGCGGACTCAATTCTTAACTCTTCTTTAACCACAGCGATTAACTTTTATAGCTTTTTAAAATGGAGCGTTAAGTGGCAAACGGAGTTCTCACTTGGATTTAAACAAATCAACTTTGAAGAAGCCTCTACTTTTAATATTAATAAATTAAAAAATACTTACTACCAACTTGGTTTAAAACAGCATTATGCTTTTAACCATGCTTTAAAGTTTTTTGCGGGAATTGGTTATCAGCAACTTCCATATATTCACGCTCAAGGTACGAAAAATCTAATTATAGATCCTATTACGGTGACAAGCTTAGGGATGGGAATAGACTGGGGATATTATAGTTACGCATCACTTGACTTAGGCCTAATCATAGAAGCACAGATATTATTAGAAAAGTCGGCGGATAATTTTAAATTAGGAAGTGGCACTTCAAATATTTTTAGATTTTATATCGATAACACAAGGCCAGATTCAAAAATTCGCTTTTCAGCTTATTATAATACTAGAAAACATGATGCTGATTTATTTACTCACGATGCTCAAGATAAAGGGATAGAATTTATGTACTTCTTTTCATTGCAAGATATTGTTGAGTTTTTTTAGTTCAAATCGCTAACAAGCTAAAATTACTCCAAAACTCCTAACTTTCCAAAAAAAATACTAAAGCTGCCTACTTAAAGACACAGTTTTTCAATTATATCAAAACAAGTTCATAGGTTAACCGAGCTATCTGTTTGAAATTATAGAGAGTCCAAAATATAAAGAAGTTTGCATTTAAAATAAAAGAAGTCTTAATTTCTCTTAAATATTGAGAAGTTAAGCCGAAAAGAATAATGGAGGAGTTCATTTGTTTTTAGTGTTATTAAGAGGATATTTATTTTATTTATTGATGGTGATTTTTAACTTCACTATATTATCTTCTTGTACAGATGGTGGTTCAACAAAAGTTTCAAAAGACTTTGACCCAGCGTCAACTGTTTTTCTTCCCGTCGCAAGTGATGTAGTAATTTCTGACGGACCTTATATTCTTAACGACGAAATTACAATTACCGTTGAATTTGATCGTGTGATGTACGCTACAGATAATCCACGTTTACCAATTATTCTTGATAGTGGAAATGTTTTAGCCGATTACGATAGTGGAAGCGGAACATCTAAATTTATTTTTAAGTATTCCATTGCTCTTGGTGATCTTGATGTTGACGGTGCAAGTATTGTTGGTTTACCTAATTTTGATCAAGGCTCTTATACTGATATTGAAGAAAATACGATCAAAAGACCTTTTAGTGGTTTTGATTTTTCTAATGTAACTCTTGATGGTGTTATTCCTGAGGTTACTTCTGTGGCTCTGCCTACAAATAAATATTATATGGTTGCAGATGATTTAGACTTCGTATTAAGTTATAACGATAATGTCACAGTCGTAGGAACGCCAAGACTTGAAATTGCTTTAACAACTGGAACTGTTTATGCAGATTATTTAAGCGGAGATGGAACTGATATTTTAACTTTTCGTTATACAGTTCAAGGCGGAGATGCTGATTTGGTTGATGGATTGGGTCTAATGACCTTAGTCGATCTTAATAGTGGCACACTAAAAGATATTAGTGGTAATATATCCAACCTTAGTTTTGCGGCCCAGACAACATCGGGAATTCTCATTGATGGTATCATTGCACTTGTAACTGGAGTTACTGCTCCGGCCAATGCAACCTATAAGTTAGGAGACAATCTCGATTTTACAGTCGATTTTGATGAGAATGTTTATATAACTGGATCTCCTCGTGCTCAAATTACATTAGGTTCAGGAACTGTTTATGCCAATTATCTTTCGGGAACAGGAACTTCTTCAATCATTTTTCGTTATACTGTGGCCAATGGAAATCTTGATACCGATGGATTAACGATGGTGTCTCCACTTGAATTAAACGGTGGAGTGTTGGAGGATATTGCTACAAATGCTGCTAGTCTAAACTATACATTGCCAAATACAAGCTTGATAAATATTGATGGTATTCCTCCTACTATCACAAGTGTTACTCCACCAGCAAATGCAAATTATAAACTTGGGGACAATTTAGATTTTGTTGTAAATTATGATGATAATATTGATGTTACTGGGATACCTAGAATTCCTTTGACTCTTACATCAGGAACTGTTTACGCAACATATTTATCTGGCACCGGATCGGCAAATATAACTTATCGCTATACTGTTGGTGCTACAGATATTGATATCGATGGAATAACTTTAGTAACGCCGATGCAATTAAATGGCGGAACTATTCGAGATAATAATTTAAATGATGCCGTTTTAACTTACACTTTACCCAATACCAGTTTAGTGAATGTCGATGGTGTTGTTCCAACCATAACGAGTGTGACTCCTCCAGCAAACACGACTTATAAGATTGGAAACAATGTCGACTTTACTGTGAACTTTGATCAAACTGTAGATGTTGTTGGTACACCAAGGATTG
>JABJPQ010000470.1 GCA_018663815.1 Halobacteriovoraceae bacterium
AATCTTAATTGCTTTTAATACTTTCTCAGAGTTATTAATGAAAAAATCTGATTCATTTGTCGCTTTAAATTTCTCATGATGAATTTGTGCATGTCCAATATATGTCGTTGTTACTGACTTTACCATATTATCGAGCATTCCGAGCCAAAATCCATCCATTAAAATCATTGCGGCAAGGCCTAACCCTACGGCCATTCCGGCTAAGATAGTTCTTTTTTTATTACGCAATAAATTTCTAAAACCAAGCTTCCAAAAAATCATGATCTCATGGCCTCCACAGGAACAATTTTACTCGCGCGAAAGGCCGGAATTAAACTCACAAAAAATGATGTTACTATAATGACAAATGCAGGTGATAAAAAAACCATTAGTTTGGTTGTTGCTTTCATTTCTTCAAAGCGAAAGCCTCCATATTCAATTGCAGTTTCAAGGACAATTCCATTTTTTGAAAAATAAATATTAAGTGCGAGAGAGATAACAAAACCAATTAATGTACCTAATAATCCCAACAAAAGAGTTTCCACAATAATTAATTTAGCCAAAAATGTCGGTCTGGTGCCAATTGCTTTCAAAACACCAAACTCACGGGTACGATCCAAGATTGACATCAAAACGGTGTTAAGTACTCCTAACGCCACCAGAAAAATAATAATAAATCTGCCAATAGCATCACCCTTCTTATCTGCTTGCATAGCACGGTAAAAATCACTTTCAACTTGTTGCCACGAAGAAAGGGTTAAGTGTGGTGGTAACCTAATAGAGGCTTTAGCTAAGCTTGATTTTCCTTTGGTTCGAAGCATAATTTCATGTACTCTTCCCCCTAGCGAATAAAAATCTTGTGCCATAGACAAGGTCATATAGACTTTATGGTCATCAGCTCCCCCCTCGGCAGGATTTATAACTGCTGTCACTATAAATTTATCATTAGCAATTGATCCATCCGCTCCAGAGGAAATCAAAACAAGTGTGTCTCCCACTGAAAGCTTAAGTATCTTTGCAACTTTTCCTCCAATAATAATTTCATTTTTAAGTGTTGGAATAACGCCTTCGGTTACACGATTACCAAGAGTTGTTGTTGCTAACTCTTTTTCAAAATCAACACCAACAATACTTACACCAAATGTTTTTTTTTGATAAAACCCAAGAGCGTTTCCTTTAATTCGAGGAGAAGCCGATTGAATATTCTTATTTAATATGAGTATTGATATAATTTGATTATAATTTGGTATCGACTTGTAAACTCTAGGCTCACTTAAGTAGTCTTTATAATGAACTTGTGCTTCACCCGTATTTGCATCTATAAACTGCTCAATGATTGAATCATAAACTCCGTCTCCCAAAGCTAAAAAAAAAGAAAACAAAACATACCCAAAAACCATCATACCGACAGTAAGTCTTGTCCGGGTACGATTTCTAAAAATGTTTCTCCAGGCTAGTTTCAAGAGCATTAACGTCTCTTTTTTAAATTGTTCATTCTAAAAACCCCATCACTTACCCCTACGTCAAGTTTCAGGTCTTTATACTCTATAGTTGTTTCATTTCCAGGTTTGTTATGAGACTTCAAGGTCATAATAAGGGGAACATATGTTTGATTTATTTTTTGAATTTTACTAAACATGATACTCCTTATCAGAGTTCCTTTTTCATTATAAAAGTCTTGTTTAATAGGAATAAACTTCAATGCATCTACGACAAGCTGAATTTTTCCCCAAACAGTAACGGTGCTCTTTTTGGGTAAAAGCTCAATAGTATAGGATGATTTTGATTTTTTTAAAATTTTATGAGTAAAGTCATGACGGTAAGTATGTTCCTTAACTAAATCATCATTGGTGAAGTCGGACCCCATCCAAGATCCCATCATCATTGAGGCCGGAACTTTAATAACTTTATTAACTTTGGGAAAGTAATTCCACATTTCATTATTTTTTTTAAGTGTGGAGACACCTTTCTCTTTTTTAGGCGAAATAATGGTAATAAAGGTTTTTTCCATTCCTTTAGTCCAAACTTTCATTTCTAGCACACGCTCCCAATGAGGTGTTTTAATTTTCATAATCATTGTTGAGGAGGATGATTTTGATCGGTAGACATTATCAATTTTATCCAAGAGCTGATCAAGTGTGACGTCGCCATAGGCTGAATTGATAAACAAAGTAAGAACAATGAGAATCTTCATGTTGAGACTATACCCAGAGCTGATGAGTTAGGCAATTTCTTAGGGTAACAACTTAATAATGGGTAGATAAATACAATAAATTAATAAACAATATTAACCTCTTGCTCAATAAAATGCTCAAAAGATTGGTACAACCGAACATCACCCGGCCACCGATACTCGCTGGCCCTTAAAAAGGGATTATAGATTGCTGTGTACAAAGTTCCAAAACTGTTTTCATAGTCTGTCGAATATAAGGGAGCGTATCCAAAGGCAGCAATAAAAGATTCAATACTCACAAGTGGATCAAAGAGTAGCTCAGAAATAGATTGCTTTCTATCAGATGAGTTTGAAAATATAGAATAATTATTTAAATCAAAGCCTCCCTGCTGATTAACTGCAAATGGACACGCGGTGACCTTTGGCTCATCAAAGGGAGATAGTTCAATCGTAGAGACATGATAATATTTATCCATGACGGTAATATTATAAGCCATATTAATTGGGATTTTTTTCAATAATTCAATTGCTTCCGCCGAACTTTTACAAAACTCCAAGATATAACGAACAACAAGTGTAATCCCAAAGCCTTTACCTATAATATCACTGCCTCCATAGGCAAGGGAAATACAGAGCCCATGTTCATTAATGCCATCCAGAGCACCCCAAAGACAGTCTGTCGTAGCAATAACATTTGTATCAAACCATTTACTTTTTAATATCCTTCCTTCAAATAATGAAGGGGAATAATCATAATTTCGAACCAGGACGGGTGAGTATCTTGTCCAGGCAGCCTGCGTGCATCCTCTTTTGTAAGGTGTGGGACAATACAAACTTAGCATTCTTGCCATTTCATCTTCTGCACTCGTTAAATTTCGCAAATGTTCCCACAAAGAAACAAATTTTGGCATATATTGTTCAAGAGCAGTCCTACACTCATCCAAGCTTGGCTTTTGTATATTTCCTTCCTGAAAGTACCATTTGTGATAGCCAGAACTAACACCATTATAAAAATCTAACCATTTTTTTGCTGGGAAATCTTCCTCTATACAAATAAACTTTTTGGAATAGATGCTCATGCTTCAGAACCTTTAGTATTGGTAGGGTTAGTAAAGCGTTTTGCTAAACTCTCTTCCTCTTCAGTAAGCTCTCTTGTTTGGAAAGCCTCATTAACTGCATTTATCCAGGCCAACGCCGTACCATTTAATTTCATTCCATTATCAATAGTTAATTTATTATTTAAAAACAAAATTATTCTATCAGATCCATAGTATGAATATTCATCCCGATTCATAATCCTTAATAAAAAAACATGCTCAGGCTTAGTCCCTTTCTCTTGTGGATTAGAACTCTGTTTAATAAGCTTAAGTTTTTTTTGTTCATCTAATGCATATACTCCTGAAACTGGAGCAGCACATACTTTCCTAAGACCTGAATGTGTGGCTTTCAAAATCATTTGACTTGTTATACCTTGATGACCTTCAGCAAGAGAGAATTTATTATATTGTATGGGATCGATTGGAATTTCAATTTCAGAAAATTCTAAAAGATGAAATAAAAATAGTGGAATTGTCTTTTGGCAAAACGGAGCCATGTTAGTTTGAGCTGATATTCCTGTGATACGAGGATTAATCTCACCTAAATATATCTCTTGGGTTTTAAAATCTATTAAAAAATCAACCTCAAAGTATCCTTTATAACCTCTGGCATAAAGAGCATTTCCAAGTCGCTCTGTCTTCTCATGTATCGATTTTCTAACTTCAGACGAAAATTGCTCCTGATATAATTCATTACCACACCAACCTCCTTTATAAGGAGTAAGTTCTGGAAAACCAACTAACTCACTAAGTAGCGGTCCAACAAAAGTACCGATCGAAGTAGCACATGCCTCAATAGCACTTCCAACGCTTGAAATACGCCTCATCACTTTAACTTTGTCTTCGGCTTCGATCTTGCTGGCATACTGAATATAGTCTTCTTGAGAATTAATAAAATATGTAGTTTTGCCCGAGTCACCAAAAGGTGCCTGAATAACTAAATCTAATCCTAAATTATGTTCTTCACAAATTTTAACTAGAGAATCATAACTTTTAACTTTGCCCAAAAAATTATCAACACTGAACACCTGCGCTTCATTGCCAATTTCTGTCGTTGTTATTTTGTTATCAATACTTTTAACAATATCATTTTCAGGTAAGATTAACTGGAGATTAAGCTCTTTACATATTTGTTGTAGCTTCTGATTAAAAAACAGAAAAATTGCATTCCCTTTTCCAGCCTCTTCGATGTCAGAATTAATTTTCTCTATAGTAGAAGGATGTTCTAATAGAAATTCATTTATTTTTTCTAAACTTGCAAAGGCTCTTTTTTTTTCATCATGAGGCACAAGGCAAGACCTTTCATTATCGTCAAAGCAATTAAGATAATTTATATTGGTCCAGTTATGAACCCACTGATGTAAATTGATAAGGTTGAAATTGGAAGGACTTATAAAATAGTATGGGATTTTATTAGATTTAAATATTTGTTTAATTCTATCAAAGTCTAGTGTCTTCATTAATTATCCTTTAAAAATTTTAAGTCCTACTTCTTTATGAAATCCATGAATTTCGTCATCAATGATTGAAGCAATATAAACAAGAATCTTATAATCAATCATTTGACCGGGAACTAAAAGAGGGAAGCCCGGAGGGTACGGGGTTACAAAAGCAGCTGAAGTCCAAGTCTTACCATTTGCGGCCATCTTTAAGACGCTAGAATTAATTTCGACATGCTCTATGTTTGCAGACTCATAGGCATCAAAGTAAGCACTTCTCATATCTATTATCTCAGGACAAAGGGAGAAGTAAGGTAAGTATTTCTCATCATATCTACGCTTTTGCGGCATGGCTAAAGAAGCCTCTTGATTGATATTTGAAACATTATTATTTTTTCTGACCCCGTGTAAATAATCAGCTAAATTAGCCAACGTATCGTAAAGATATTTCACACTTTTTCTACTCGCACCAATATTAATAATGAACAAAACGGTATGTCTTGATGTTTTATTAACTTGAATATTATACCTATTAATTAATAGTTTTCTAAAATGGCTTCCACTTAAACCCGTCTTTGAAACATCTAGTGTTACTCTTGATGGGTCAAGTCTCATTCCACTTTGTTGGAAGTCCAAAATATCTTCAAAAATTTCAAACTCACTCTTACCACTACTTTCTTTTTTTATCTCCTCATCTGGGAAGAGATCATAAACATTCAAAATTTTAAAAAACTTAGATACTTTTTTGTTCGTACTAATATTTAATTTTAACCAACTAGATAATTCAATAGATTTTTGTACCATCGCATATCCCTCTAGTCCCATCTGACGTCGAGCTACGTCCAATGAGGCAAGTATTTGATAGTTAGGTGAAGTGGAAGTATGCGTATAAAAAGCATCTAGAAAAATTTCTGTATTAAATAGTTCATCGCAAATATGAATCATTGACCCCTGTCTAAAACTGCTCAGGGTTTTATGTGTTGATTGAGTTGCGTAAGCTCTAACTTTAACTTTTTGAGGATCTGGAAGACGTGTTTTATTCTTACTTTGCTTGTACTCTATTAAATACTCAGATGAAGAAAACCTATTTTTTAATTTTTGAGCGACACTCATAGCATGACGGCGCTCGTACAAAGGGTGAAAATGGGTATGGGCACACCATGCTTCATCCCAGTGGAATATAACATCAGCCTTTATCGCCAAAATTTCTAACATATATGACTCAACATCGTACAATGCACCATCAAATGTTGAGTTTGTTAAAATAATTTGCTTTAGCTTTCCTAGTAGATTAGCTTTTTCTAAATCTCGCATTTTATCTTTTATCTGACTTAAAGATATTGCACCATAAAGGTCATACTTCTCAACGGCATTTGTTTGTAGGAAGATAACACTAGCACCTGTAAGTACAATTCCATAAGGGATTGATTTATGACAATCTGATGATATAAGGACTATATCACCAGGGCATAAGTTAGCCTGCATCACGATC
>JABJPQ010000472.1 GCA_018663815.1 Halobacteriovoraceae bacterium
AAGTGTAGGGTTACACTACTACCAAATACCACAAACACAAGTTGCACCAATTGATTTTTCTTCAACTGTTGTTAATGATGGTATTAATACACAAACAAATGTTCAGCTTACTGCTGATGTAACTGGCGCAGGTACGTTTAATGGAACAAGTGCATTGGGCGTTAGTGTTGTTGCTGGAGCAACTGATAGTTTAGCTTTATCAACTCAATTTACTCCTTCTGCATTAGGTACTTATAACTTCACATGGTCTGTAGGATCTGATCAAGTGGATGATGTTCCAACAAATAACACGTTGACTGGAGAGAGCTTTGATGTTACTCAATACATTTACGCCAGAGATACTGATGGTACTCCAGGTGCAAGTGGTGGTGAAGATGGAAATGTTCTTGGTGATTTTGCTTTCGAAGCTGGATCTTATTTTGATGCGTTTGCAACAGAGCAGGTTTTCGGACTTGATGTAACAGTTGGAAATGGAACTCCTGATGCCACTATTATGTATGGTAAACTTTATGTATGGGATGGTTCTGCATTTGCTTATGTTGATGAAACAGCGGAATATCCAGTAACAAGCGCTGAGGCTGCTAGTAATGCCAACATCACTTTAGAATTATTTACGCACCCTGAAATTATTGCTGGTTCAACTTACTTAGCTGTTGTTGGATGTTATTCTGAGTTTTATTATGGAACTAGTGGTTATTCTGAAGATCAAACATCATTTATTATGTATGGTGGTGTTGGCGGATCAGGTAGCCAGTATTACACAAACAATACTCCAATGGTAAGAATGAACTTTGACCCTTCACTTGCAATTGAAGAAGTTTCTCAAACAGGTGCTGTTTTAGGACAAAACATGCCAAACCCATTTGACAACAACTCAACTATTAACTTCGAATTAACTAACACATCTGATGTTCAGTTTGAGTTTGTTGATATGACAGGTAAAGTTGTTAAAACAATGGATTTAGGTACATTAACGAATGGATCTCACAGTATTCAAGTTGATGCTACTGAATTTGCTTCAGGTGTATATTACTATTCTTTAGTTTCTGAAGGAAGTAAAATCACTAGCAAAATGATTGTACAGAAATAACCATTTACCATACAACAGTAATGTTTTAAAAAAGGGCTGTCTCGATGAGACAGCCCTTTTTTTATGGACATATCACCTTTTAAAAGAATAAAATAGTTTAGCACTATGTTTTGAGTTCACATTCTTTGTCGTACATTTGCACTCCAATTTTGGCAAAAGAGCCAATTCAATTTGGATAATGCGGATGTGGTGGAATTGGTAGACACGCTAGATTTAGGATCTAGTGCCGCAAGGTGTGAGAGTTCGAGTCTCTCCATCCGTACTACATTAAAAGGCATCGTGCCAGCGCACGATGCCTTTTTTATATAAGAGAAATAAATAACAGAACAACCATAAACATGGACATTCAACAAAGTAACACAGACAAACTAAATGCGATTTTAACAATAAAAATTGCAAACTCGGACTACAGCGATCAATACGAGAAATCATTAAAGTCTTATAAGAAGCAAGTTCAAATGCCTGGATTTAGATCTGGACAAGTTCCAACGACTGTAATTAAGAAAAAGTATGGTCCTTCAATTTTAGCTGAGGAAATTGATAAATTGTTGAACGATACGCTCCATAAACACATTACAGAAAACAATTTAAACGTTTTAGGTAATCCAATGCCTGTTGTGGATGAGAAGATCGATATTGATTGGAAAAACCCTGGTGATTTTGAATTTTCTTATGAAATTGGGTTAGCTCCAGATTTTGAGGTTAAATTGACTGCAAAAGATAAACACACATATTACAAAGTAAAAGTTGACAAAACATTAGTCGACAAGCAACTTGATGACTTTGCAAAAAGATATGGCAAGCTATCTTCAACCGATGTAAGTAATGAAAAAGACATGATTATGTCTCACTTTACAGAGTTGGATGAAAATGACAAACCCGTTGATGGTGGTTTTTCTCATTCTTCGACAGTATCAGTTGAATTTACGGAAGATAAAAAAGCAAAGAAAAAATTAATTGGATTAAAAGCAGGTGACACTCTAATTATAGACCCAAGAACAATTTCTAGAAGTGAAGCAGATTTAGCAGCAATGTTAAATATTTCTACTGAAAGAGCTGCTGCTTATACTAGAAACGTAGAGTTAAAAGTTACTGATGTTAAAAGTTTAGAGCCTGCAGAGGTTAATCAAGAGTTGTTTGATAAAATTTATGGTGAAGGCGCTGTTACAACTGCTGAAGATTTTAGACTAAGAATTGAAAGTGAGCTTTCCGGAATGTTTGTTAAAGATAGCGATAAAGTTTTCAAAAGAGATTTAACAGAAAGCATTGTTAAAAAGTTAAAATTGACGCTACCGAATGAGTTTTTAAAGAAATGGATT
>JABJPQ010000473.1 GCA_018663815.1 Halobacteriovoraceae bacterium
GGAGCTGCTCCAGTTATCGCTAAAATTGCCAAAGAATTGGGAATTTTAACCGTAGGTATTGTGACTATTCCTTTCAAATTTGAAGGAAGAAAAAGAATCTCACAAGCTGAAGAAGGATTAGAGAAAATGAGAGAATCTGTTGATACACTTTTAGTGATCAATAATGACAAGCTTCGTGAGATGTTTGGGAATCTTTCATTAGGAAATGCATTTGCACAAGCTGATGATGTGCTTTCTTCTGCAGCAAAAGGTATTGCTGAAGTAATATCAGTTACTGGTCAAATAAATGTCGATTTTAACGATGTTAATACAGTAATGAAAGACAGTGGAGTTGCTATAATGGGCACAGCTGAAGCTGAAGGTGAAGGAAGAGCTCAAAAAGCGACAATGAAAGCATTGGCTTCTCCATTACTAAACGATAATCAAATAAGTGGTGCTCGTTACGTATTACTAAACATAACTTACGGAGAGCAAGAAGTGTTGATGGATGAAATTTCTGAAATCACTGACTATATCCAAGACGAAGCAGGAAACACTGCAGATGTAATTTGGGGTCATGGTCATGATGCTAGTTTGGGAGATAACCTTTGTATTACTATAATTGCAACAGGATTTAACGCAACACCTGATACTGGACTTCCGCAAAGAGAGCCGGCAAAAAGAGTGATGGATTTGGAAGAAGAAAGACCAACTATCATTACACAGCCTATTCAATCACCTACGCAAACTTCTGCACCTACTGTAGATAATGAAAAATTGGAAGAAGTTGAGGAGCCATTTATGGTAACGAAATTTAATTTAGAGGATGATGTTGTAGAGGATACAGTTAATGAAGTTGAAGAAAATGTTCAGCAAGACTTAGGTTTGACTGCTTCGGAAGAAGTCAAAGAAACTCCAGTTTCTGAAAGTGAAGATGGTAAAGTCCGTTTCATGTTAGATGAAAATGATGCGCCTAAAGCTGAAGAGGCTGCAGAATCTGTAGCGGGAACATTTAATTTTACACCTGCTACTGATGAACCAATTGTTGAAAGTAATTTCGATAATCCATCTGTAGAGGATAACAGAGAGTTAACACAACAGCGTTTGGATAGAATTCGTGATACAAGTAAACAGATTAAGACTTCTATGACTTTAACGGATATGGAAAATGAACCAGCTTATAAGAGAAGAAATATTCAATTAGACGATGTTGATCATTCTTCAGACTCTACTCAATCTCGTTTTACAATTGGAGACATTGAAAATGAAGATGGGGAAAAGAGAACAGGTTTAAGTGATAATAATTCGTTTTTACACGATAACGTAGATTAATATATGTTTATGTCATTAACCATCGCGATTAACGCCGATATAAAGAAAGCAATGCTTGCAAGAGAGAAAGATAAACTTGAAGCATTGCGGTCAATTAAATCAGCATTATTACTAGAAGCTACAAAAGAAGGCGCTGGAGGAGAAATATCTGCAGCGGCTGAAGCTGCAATTGTTCAAAAACTTTACAAGCAAAGAATGGATGCATTAGCCATCTATAAAGAGCAAAATAGAGAAGATTTGGCAGTTGTGGAAGAACAACAAGCGGAAGTAATAAAAACATATTTACCAGCTCAAATGAGCGAGGAAGAGGTGATTAAAACAGTCCAAGAAACAATTTCTACACTGGGAGCTAGCGGTCCTTCAGATATGGGGAAAGTAATGGGAGCTGTTATGGGTAAATTGAAAGGTAAAGCTAATGGTGGTCTAATATCTGCAACTGTAAAAGGAGAATTAGGTAAGATGTAGATGGATATATATAATAGACTTAAAATCCTGCTCTTTTTAGGGCGGGATTTTTTTTTGTGAATTTTAAGACAGATTAATTCGAAATAGCAGTTATCACTTTCAAAGTTTCACCAATCTTAATAAAATATAGGCCACTTGTATGTTGAAATTCTAATGAAAAATTAGTTTTGTTGAGAATTTTCATTCGTCTTCCCAAAGCATCATAAACCTCAACCTCGTACTCTTCTAGATTAACATTTGAATACACAACATCCTTAAACGGATTAGGGTAGAATACAAGTTCATTTCCTTCGATATCTGTTATACTACTACAATTTTCCACTTCTATGGTTATTTCGTCAATCGAAGAGCATCCGAACTGATTTGTAACGCTTACTGAGAAATCAAATATTCCAAACGTTGATAAATCAGGAGAATAGGTTTGTTGTGTCGAATTGTCGCTCCATAGGTATGTGCTTTGAACACCCGCATCAAGAATCAGGTTGCTTCCTTCACAGACCAGCGTGTCGTTTCCAAGAAATACATCGGGGAGGGGGTGGACATCCACCTGAAAGGTGTCTAAAATAGATACAGAACCATTGACTGCTTCGTAATATACAGTGGTAGAGCTGTTAAATGTACTATTGAGACCAGGTCCGGAAGAAAGGATGTTCCCATTCTGATCAGTCCAACTTTCTGAATAATCAGTGGAGCTGAAACCTGTAATATATTCTAAATCTGAAGCAAGTGGCTTGCACATCA
>JABJPQ010000474.1 GCA_018663815.1 Halobacteriovoraceae bacterium
ATTTACCTGTAGACCAATTATAGTAAGTCTTTTTGTAAGGACATCCTGTTACACACATTCTCCAGGCACGACATTTTTCTTGATTAATAAGAACGACACCATCTTCTCCACGCTTGTAAATCGCACCTGACGGACACGATGCTAGACATGCTGGATTTAAGCAGTGATTACAAATTCTTGGAAGATACATCATTACCATTTTTTGCAATTGTGTTAACTCTTCTCGTTCCTTCTCAGACAACTTTGACAAGTTTACATCTTGCTTAGCATATAACTCTGTTCCACCAAGATCATCATCCCAGTTTGGACCAGCTTTAACTTCCATATACTCACCAGTAATCATTGAAACTGGTCTGGCCGTCGGTTGATCATCTCCTGCCGGAGCATCAAATAGATACTCATAATTATAAGTCCATGGCTCATAATAATCATCCAAAACAGGAAGAACCGGGTTATGAAAAATATTTTTCAACCCTCTAAACTTTCCTGTTCCACGAAGCTTTAATTGTTCGCCATCTTTTATCCAACCACCCTTGTAGTCTTCTTGGTCTTCCCATTTGTGTGGGTAACCTGTTCCCGGTTTAGTTTCAACATTATTCCACCACATGTACTCTGCACCTTTTCTGTCGGTCCAGATATTTTTACAAGCGATAGAACAAGTGTGACACCCAATACATTTGTCTAGGTGAAAAACCATTGATACCTGTGCTCTAATATCCATAATACTTCCTCATTTATTTTAAATTATTACCAACTTACCTTATCCAATTTTCGAACCAAAATATGTGTGTCTCTATTAACACCAGTTGGTCCCCAATAATTAAAATGATACGTAAACTGTCCATATCCACCAACCATAAGATTAGGTTTCAAATGCACTCTTGTTACTGAGTTATTCATACCTGCTCTTTTATTTCCTCTTAGAGGAGATTTTGGAACATGATAAGTTCTCTCAGTTGCATGATAAACAATACACATTCCTGGTGGAATTCTGTAACTCACGTTTGCTCTTGTAACAATAACTCCATTATCATTATAGATCTCAACGTAATCATTATCCTCAACGCCAATTTCCTTTGCATCCTCAGGACTAATCCAAAATGGCTCTGTCCCACGGGAAAGAGTTAACATTCGATTGGTGTCACCATAGGTAGAGTGAATATGCCATTTACCATGTGGAGTAAGATAATTCAGACGAATACTCTTTCCTACACTTTCTGTTTTTCTCAAATCACCATAAGCTTCAGGTGTTGGGCTTGGTTTATACGTTGGTAAATGCTCTCCAAACTGAATATAACCTTCATGCTCAAGGTAGAGGTGTTGACGTCCGGTAATAGTTCTCCAAGGAACTTTTCTTGCGACACTCATACAAAAAGCAGAGTAAGCTGCGCCGTCTTCAATAATCCCTGACCAAATAGGAGATGTTATTAATCTTTTTGGTTGAGCTTGAATATCTCTAAACTGAAAATTAATATTTCTATTTTTTTCTGCAAGATCCTTTAGAGGAACTCCTGTTTTTTCTTCTTGTCCAACGAACGCTCTATACGCTAACTCACCATTAGTCTCAGAAGCTAAGTGCAAGATAGTGTTGGCTGCTTCTAACCCTTCAGTTAAGGCCGGATAAACTTCTCCATCAAATTCATATGTTGGATGAGTTTCTTTCATTTTTTCATAGTAGTCACTAATATCATAGCTTACACCATGGGCACCAATGCTTCCGTTAGCCTTGGGTCCAAAAGAACAAAATTTGTCATAAATTTTTGTATAGTCACGCTCAGTAACAACAAGTTTAAACATTGTTTTACCAGGGATGGCTTCACATTCTCCTTTTTTCCAATCTTTAATATCAAGTTGAGTGATCTCATCTGGAGTATCATGCATTAAAGGAAGAGTATGAATATCTTTTACTGGATTTGGCAGGTGAGTTTTCGCAATTTCCGAGGTAACTCGGGCTAACTCTTTAAAGATAATCCAATCTGGTTTTGCTTCCCACACAGGTGGAATAGCTGCAGACAATGGATGTACATAAGTATGCATATCTGTTGTATTTAAATCATTTTTTTCATACCAAGATGCTGCAGGTAAAACGATATCTGAATACAATGCTGAAGTATCCATTCTAAAGTTTAAATCAACAACAAGATCCATTTTTCCAGTTGGAGCTTTTTCATGCCATTTGATTTCTTTAACTTCATCTTTTGCATGAGCATCATCTGAGATTTGATTTGTATGTGTTCCAAGGTAATGATCTAAGAAATATTCATGTCCTTTGGAACTTGTTCCAATGGCATTCCCTCTCCAAATATACCAAACTCTTGGAAATGATTCAGGAGCATCAATATCTTCAATCGCTGGTTCAAGAGCTCCTGATTTAATTTGTTCCAGAACTTTCGCTTTAATATCATCGTCAGATCCAGCACCACCATCTTGAGCTGATTTACAAATATCCAAAGTGTTTTGTTTCCACTGAGGAAAAAATGGAAGCCATCCAGATCTAACCGCTTGAGCATTTAAATCTGCCGTATGACCTTTAGCTAGTGCATTTCCTTCCGGAGCAGCATTTATGTGTTCGTAATTTGAATCATATCTCCATTGATCAGAGTGCATATAATGCCATGAAGGTGCGTTTTGTAATCTTACAGGCCCTTGCCAATCTTTTGCGAAAGCAATTGTTCCCCATGGAGCAGCAGGTGCAAGTTTCTCTTGCCCAACATAATGGTTAAGACCACCACCATTTTTACCAACACATCCACAGAAAATAAGAGCGTTAATTGCAGCTCTATATATTAAGTTATTATGATACCAATGGTTAATACCAGCACCAATAATTACAGAACATTTTCCTTCTGTTGCCGTTGCTGTTTTAGCCCAATCTCTTGCAAAGTTAATAACGATCTCTTTATCAATTCCAGTAAATCGTTCTTGCCATGCTGGAGTATAACTTTGGGCTGCATCATCATAACTTGTTGGATAATCTCCTCCAAGTCCTCTATCTACGCCATGTTGACCCATCATTAAGTCATAAATAGTTGTGTAAAATTTTTCGCCGTCATTTGTTTGAATTTTTTTAACAGGGCAACCACGACTAAACTTTGCTTTTGTTCCAAACTCTTCAAATTCAATATTGATCACTTGATCATTACTTTCTTTAAAGCTCAAAAGAGGTTTAATCTCACTTCCATCTTTTCCATCTTTAAGGAGTAAGTTCCATTGACCTTTTTTAGTTTGCCAACGATGTCCCATTGTTCCCATTGGAAGTTTTAACTTTGATTCTTTTTCATCAAACATTAAATATTTCCAATCACCATTTTCCTCATCGCCATACTCAGAAGTTTGACTTGCTCTAAGCATTCTATCAGGTAAATAGACACCATTTTTTTCTTTTACTTCTACTAAGAATGGTCCATCTGTAAATTCTTTTTGATACTCAAGAAAGTATGGTGTTGGTTCTTTTACGTGAAATTCATTTAAAACGACATGACTTACGGCCATCCAAAAAGCGCCATCTTGTCCTTGATGAATTGGAACCCACTCATCACCAAACTTAGCAACTTGATTAAAGTCAGGAGAGAAAGTAACAACTTTTGTTCCATTCATTTTTGCTTCAGGAATAAAATGGCAGTCTGGTGTTCTTGTCATATTTAGGTTTGCACCCATAATCGCAATCATTTTTGAGTTATACCAGTCAGCAGATTCACCTACATCGGTTTGCTCACCCCAAATTTCTGGAGAAGCAGGTGGAAGGTCACAATACCAATCATAAAATGAAAGACAAACGCCCCCAAAGAGTTGTAAAAACCTTGCTCCCGCAGCGTAGCTTACTTGAGACATGGCCGGAATTGGTGAAAACCCCGTTACTCTATCAGGCCCATGAACTTTAGCTGTATAAATATTTGCTGCACCCATTATTTCTAAAACTTGATTCCAGCTAGCTCTTCTAAAGCCACCCTTACCTCTACATTTTTGATATTTAGTACGAAGTTCAGCATCATTTTGAATTGATGCCCATGCTTCAACTGGATCAGAGTTTTTCTTAG
>JABJPQ010000476.1 GCA_018663815.1 Halobacteriovoraceae bacterium
CTGACGTCTAAAAACGGTAATCTCTTTACCTGCAGGTGTAACAACATAGATCTCATCTTCTTGATTATTCCAATGCCAACGCCAAACAAAAATTCCAAATTTAGTTGAGTCCTCATCATAATTATGTAGTAATTTATAAGGTTTAAGTGTCGTATCAATTGAATCTAAAGAGCCTGTCGCAAAAACACTTCCAAGTGCTTTTATCCTTTCATTACGCAAAACATTTTCATTCCCTTCAAGATCAAGTTTACCAATTTTCACCCGGTAATACTTAGTCGTTGCCTTTCCTTTACTTAATTTAAAAATAACTTTTGTAACGGGAATATATTTTTCTAATCCTGCCGTTAACTCAACCGAATGAATATTTCCTAGACTTCTATAAATATGATATTCATCCTCTGATTTTCTTAAAATATGTAAACGAGCCAAAATAATACTCTTAGGCTTTGCTGATAACTTAAGGTCAATAACCTCATAAAGATTTGCCCCAACAGTACCTTTTATTTCCCCACTGAGAGAGTCAGTAATAATGATTGATTCTCCAACAGAAATTTGCTCATTGAGTAAGTTCAGCATTTTTTCAACACCTTTATCAGGGTCTTCTTGATATAATTCTTGATACTCATCAGTTAATAATTTATTAAAAGTATTACCATGATCTTTAAGAATTTTAGGAACAAAGACATTTTTAAAGGGATAGTTCAGACCCTGTTCAATACTTTGAATCGGTCTAACATGGGTAAACATGCGAGAAGTGTTAACACTGGTATTCAGATTTATATTAACTGGTAATTTTTGTCTCACTAAACCATCAGCAGTTAATACCTCTTCCCCAGTTTCAGAATAAACACCAGTAACGCCACCAAAGATCCCTGCGCTCATAACAACTCCCACTGAGTCAGCAATTTGTAACCTTGCATCTGTACCAGAGTATCCGCCAGCAACTACTTCACGATTAATTACCAAACCTCCATGAATGGTTGGAAAGAAATATGACTTCACTGGTGCTTTTGAAACAGCAGCAGTAACCCCAGACTCAGCAGCAGTTTCGCTCATAATCTCATTAATTTCATCTTGAATTTTAGCTTCAATGTCTGTGCCCATAAATTTTTGAGAGTTCAAAATCTCTGTAAATAAACTCAAACCATAACTAACAGCTTTTGATTTAAAAAAAGAGTATAGCTTACTTCCAACCAATGGAGACTCTGGGTCTGGCATTTTAAATCGCCTAGAAAACCCATCATAAAATTCTCGTGTAATCTCTCCATCGACAAGGTCTTGACCATTTGAAATCTTACTATCAACTTTAAATTCAGTAACATTCATATCCAATAGTCTTGCCAGATGATTTCTACGGGATTTTAATTTTTCCATTAATAATAATTTTACATTTGGTGGAAGATGAGAGGAATCAACTATTTCCCACCAGTCTTTTATTGTAAGTTTCATTATTCGGCGAGTGATCCATAGAGCATCATGGTAAGATGTTTGAAATTCTTTTGCGAGATCATAATTAACAACGAGGTTACTAGAGTACACTCTGCCAAAAGTCCAATCAAACATATTTATGCTTTCAGGAACATCAACAAGGTTAAATGGAATTAGTAACGAATCATAAATTCGCTTCCCCTCAGCCTTGTCTGCCGATACAAATCCCTTTGAAAGATTTAAATCATACTCTTGATCATCCATGAGAATGACATCTTGTAGGGTCACTTCAAAATCTTTGGATTGACTCAGAACCCATCGATCAAAAGATCCTGCATTATTAATACTCAGCTTACTAATAAATTCCTTAACATCTTCTTGATTATCAAATTGAACTCTTAGTCTTTTCACCCATTTAACAGGTGGTACCTTGTATCCAATTTTTCTTAATAGGGATTTTCGAAGTAAATAATTATGAACATTTTTACTTAGCATTAACGAATACTGAACAGGAGTTCCATTTTCATTTTTCTTATTAACTGTTACCCGAAAATTACCAAGTCGTCCCCAAGCTGTAGAGATAAAATCAACCTTATCCATATCCGTTGGCTCCAGGCTATCTAGCTCTTTACTTAATTTACTTCCAATTTTATTGGTCCATACAACTTCATCCTCTTTAGGATCTAAATCAGCGAGGGTCCATTGACATCTCGTTTGAGCAAACCTTTTTTGAAACATTTTCTTTGCTTCAAAGGGTGTTAGAAGATCTCCTTCTTTAATTCCAATACCACAGTCATCATTATCACAAACAAGATCAGTGGCCGTTAAAGCTCCTGCCACGAGGGGAATTGTTCCCAAGATGGGACGGTATGCCTTTGCCTTTTCTTTCACACAAAGATTGTGCCGAGTTACTGTTGTTGATTCCCCCTGAATAGACTTATCGATATCAAAGTCTGAGCTTGAAGCCAAAGCCACTAGAGATAAAAGGTTTTGAACAATAAATATCGCTAATAAATTTTTCTTCATACAAACCTACGTAATAAGAGGGGTTATCAAAATTACCTATCTGATTAATCGGAGTGGACAATACACGAACTTGACGCAAAGCGAAATAGCACTTGTAACTATTACATTTGGTTTAATAAAGAGCGAATAATTCAAGGTTTTCATAACCATATAGAATTATGTGTAATTTCTATAAAAACTAAGTTAGCTAATAATAGATATATAGGCTGGGAAAAGGATGAATTTATGCAGTAAATATCAGATCCGTGGAGCCTACTAAGCTGGATCGGAGTTCAAATGTTTGTTTAGCCAGGCAATGATTATTAAGATTAACTAAAAGGAATAACCCGCACCAAAGCCAATTCGTAAAATACTTACATCCGAAGGGCCCTTAAGTATATGATACTTAAAAAGAGTTGAGAGGGTAAACTTCTTATTTAGTTGAC
>JABJPQ010000278.1 GCA_018663815.1 Halobacteriovoraceae bacterium
ATTGTAAGAGTTAATTATCGCTTCAACGATTTTTACCCCATCTACGGCAGCAGAGGTAATTCCTCCCGCATAACCTGCGCCTTCTCCTGCTGGATAAAGACCTTGGTGGGAATCAGACTCGAGTGTCAATCGATTCCGCAACACAGTAACAGGTGCAGAAGTTCGCGTTTCAGGAGCTATTAATAAAGCATCATCGTAAGCAAACCCACCAAGTTTTTTGTTAAAGGCCATAAGCCCTTGTTTTAAGTGCTCATTAATAAAATCAGGAAAGATTTCTCTGATATCTGTTTTAAAGACTCCACTGGGACTTGAAGTCTTAGGCAGAGGTTCATTATTTAATTTTCCGGTCAAAAACTCCTTAACCGTCATGGCCGGAAGGCTTCTACCGTCAGCTTTAGCAACAGATATTTGATAGGCTTTTTGCTCTATTTGGTGCTGAAAATCAAGTCCGGCCAAAAGGTCTTTTTCCAAAAAGTCACGTCCATGCTGAGTTGAGACGACAAGTGCTGAGTTAGACCAGCGAGAGTTACGGGCATAATTACTCATCCCGTTAACGACAATACCATCAACCTCTGTACCAGATGATAAAACATAGCCACCAGGACACATACAAAAGCTATAAGTACCTTTATCTGTCTCTTTATTATGGTGAGATAAGCGGTACTTTGCCGCTCCTAAAATCTCACTATCAAAATACTTTCCATGTTGAATTTTATCTACATAAACTCTGGGGTGCTCGATTCTAACTCCCACAGCAAAGTCTTTTTGTTCCATGACCACATTTTTAGCTGCTAAATGCTGATACATATCACCGGCTGAGTGCCCACAAGCTAAGATAATATGATCAGTATAAATTTCTTCACCACTACTGAGCTTAACACCCTTTACAATATTATTATCTGTCAAAATTTCTATAACTTTTTTATTATAATGAAACTCGCAATCTTTCGTTTTCAAATAATCAGAGATTCTGGTAATAATTTTTCGGATCTTATTTGAACCAAGATGTGGGTTCGAAAGGTAAGCCACCTCATCTGGAGCACCAAACTCAACAAACTTATTCATAATGTATTTTATAAAAGGAGATTTTATACGCGTGATCAACTTTCCATCCGAAAAAAGGCCGGCTCCCCCCTCTCCATAACAAACATTACTTTCTGGATTTAAAATACCTTTACGCCAATACTTTGAAATATGCAGCATTCTTTTATCGGCTACATCACCCCGCTCAACCACCACAGCAGCCACTCCGTATTCGGTAAAACGTAGAGCAGCAAAAAGCCCTGCAGGGCCAGCCCCGATAATAACAGGCTTATGTTTAAACTTTTTATCACTCTTAAAGGATTCATGAAAAGGTGTAAACTCTTCTCCCTTTTTTATAGTATCAACCACATATTGATAAGAGGGTTTTTTACCTCGCGGGGCTCCCCTGGCATCAAGGCTTTTGGAAAGGACTTTAAACTCAATAACATCAGGAAACATCTGTCGCATATATGTATCAAGATCTTCATCAAATAAAAGGGTGAACTGTTGCTTTTGTGCCATGTCTCATATTTATAGGAATTTATCTGTCTTGCCCAATTAATAATTGATATTTAAACTTATTACCTATAAAAATTAGTTATGAACTTTGATCTTATCATTATTGGCAATGAACTCTTAAATGGAAAAATTCAAGATAAGAATACTTTTTTTATGGCCAAAAACCTCTACCAGCAAGGTCATCACCTAAGAAAGGTCCACCTTATAGGGGATAATTATCAAGATTTTTCCAAGGCCCTGATCGAGGCACAACAATCGGTTCAGGTGGTCATCACCACTGGAGGTCTTGGACCAACCAAGGATGATCTTACGAAAGAAATGTTAGCCAGTTTTTTTAATAAAAAAATTACCTTTAACGAGCAAGCCTACCAACAAACGCTATCGCATTATAAAAGACATGACCGAAAATATAATAAAGATAAAATTGACTATCATAATCTCCCCTTAGAGTTTAAGGCTCTTCCCAATTCTATAGGTTACGCTCCAGGAATTTCCTATACAGTAGATGCAAAATACATATTTGCCCTACCTGGCGTTCCAGTAGAATTTCAAGAAATGCTTACCCAAGCGGTCCTACCGCAATTAAAAAAATATAAGTCTGAAAAAATCAAACATATTATTATTAAAACTTGGAAAACCTCTGAGGCTAATATTTTTCATAAAATTGCTCCAACACTTTGGGAACAACTTGAAACTTTTGG
>JABJPQ010000477.1 GCA_018663815.1 Halobacteriovoraceae bacterium
AAACAAGGTTAAGAGGCTGCTATGAATAAATTATTACTTACTTTAACAATCCTAGCTTCAACTCCATCATTTGCAAATACATCAACAGAAAAAACGATCGAGAAAAAGCGCCTATGTTATGAACAAATTTGTCTTTCTACACCAAAACTCAGTGAAGAGAAAACTTATAACACTCAATTACAGCAGGTTCAAAAAGAACTTATTGATTCCAAGTTTGACAAAAAATTCGAAGCCTCAGCAAAAAGCGCTATAAACATTTTCTGGCAAAATAGAACAACTCGCTTTGAGGTTCTCAAAAAAATACAATCTACCCCTCACTTTTTTGATGACCTTAATCCAGTAGATATCATGTTATATTATATGGTCACTGAATTTTTAGAAAAGAGGTATAATGACTATTACTCACGCTCTATCACATATTTTAAATTTGAGAATTCTAGGGCCATTCCAGTCTACAATAAAGAAAGTGCACGAAAATATTTAAATGCACTCTCCTATACGAAAGATCAGGTAAGTTGGATAATAGAATTTGAAAATGAAATTATTACCAACCCAAAACTTAATAGGTTACTGGCCAAAGGCTCAGTCGGTAGAGTACTTGATCAGTATACATTCTCGCGAGAGTTAAAAAACTTTAGGTCATCAATTTTTCAAAGTATCCATGAAGATTTAAATCAAGCAATTAATCGACTAGAAAAACTTGATTTCAAAAGCCCTATTGTCATTAAAAACTTACCCATGGTAAACGACTTAATGAAAAAATTTAAAAATTTCGCAATACTAAAAGAATTTCCAGAAGAGGTTTTAGAGTTCATTTCAAGTGAACTCACAAGTGCTGATTTCTTTTTAAATATGTTAGAAGGTGGATCTCTGCAGCAGTTGTTTAAAAAATTTCCTCCAAGCTTTAAAAATATGCTGGTGCGAAAATTTAAGGATATAGATCCAATTAACTTTCACCCCCTTCCTGGTGAGTGGCAGGAAAAGCAGAAAATAAGTACTTTAACAGAGTGCAAAGAAAAATTTGAGATGACACTAGCCAGATCCTTGCAAGATGAAAATATTGAGTGGTTTAAAAGTGAAATACATTTTCTTGAAAGCAAAGCTCAGCAATTTCTCTCTCACATTGGCTTAGGAAGTATAAAACATATCGTAAAAGAAAAAATAGCTAAAACTCAATATAATATTCCTGGTTCGAAGGTTTTTAATCGTCATTTTTATTATAAACAACTTAGTAACTATTCCATTGCTAAAGAAGAGCACTATATAGCTACACCTTTTTTGACTATTATGAATTACAAAGATGATAGGATAAAAAATGAAGCTTTGCTAAAGCTATGTGGTTCTCATCTAGCCAATTATGATGTCTCCTTGGATGATAGTGTTGTCTCAGGAGATGAACGCCCGCTTATGAATGTCAGTTGGAAAACGATAGTTTTCGCTGAGAACTATAAACTTATCCTTGCACATGAATTTGGACATCTCATTTATAATGTTATTAATGATTTGATTGCCGACAAAAATACTCTTACCCGTTTTTCAAGTAGCAATGATGTTGAAAATATTTCAAATTTCTTTCAATGTCACACAGATGTACATATAGGTAAACCCTATACTCAAATCACACAACTACTGGATGAGAAAATTGAAGTGAAAATGAATCAATACAGTAATGAAGACTTAGCCGATCTATTTTCTGGGTATGTCTATCAAGCTTCAACAGTATACAATTCTATGTGTAAGCTTGATTCAGATTATATGAAATCCGAACTTAACCTTGTAAACTCTGATGAAACTGATATGCATTCAGCATCTTTTTATAGAGTTATTAATGTTGAAAATATTTTACGCGGATCTATTCCTAAAGCATGTCAGGAGATTTTAGAAACTCAGGAAAAAATTCAAATCAATCAATGCTTACAATAGAAAAGCTTCTCAAAGAGCAATTAAGTTTTTTACAGCTGTGAATCTAATACTCAACAGAATTAAGATCTATTTTTTTATAATTAGCATCATAGGTTCCCAAAACAATATCCCAAAAAGAGGAAGTATTTCCAAAATTTTTCAAAGCCGTTTTATGATGATGATGTAAATGGTACTTGGAGATATACTGTATATAATTATTTTTAAAAGGGTTAGTATGAATACTATAATGAACCCATTCGTAAAACATATAACTAATAACAAGACTGATTACTGCAAACAGTAAAACATTTAGTTTTCCTAAAGAAATAATATAAAGAATGGAAATATTAACTAAGGCCATTGGAATCAAAAAAAGATAGTTCGCATTTAGTACTGATTTTTCTTGTATATTACGATGATGAAACATATGAAAGCTTTGCCAAAGCTCATTTGAAAACTTGGACTTAAAAATTCGGTGATAGAGAAAACGGTGCATGGCATATTCAAAAAAGGTCCAATATGCAACTCCTAAAAATGTTCCAACAGACAGACTAATCCACGACCACTCAATTTGAGTTAATAAATAAATTGCCATAATGAGCATAGGTAGCGCAGACAATTGACCTTTAATGGGAGTATTGTGCATTAAGTGAGTTCTAAGCCTAGGATATTTTTCAATTAGTGTTTGCATATTATAACTTCCTACCCATTAATTCTGGGTCTGCCAAATACTTTCTAAGCGATTTTAATAGACCAGCGATTTGAATCCCATCAACTAAGCGATGGTCAAAATGCATGCCCAAGTCGACTTGACGGGAAATAACCATTTGATCATTTTTTACAACACACCTTTTATCAGGGGTACCGACAGCTATGACAATAGGGATCCTTGTATATGGAGCTATAGGAGTAAACGCCATTTGGAAACCAAATGTTGCAACGTTAGTAACCATCACTGAGCCGAAGCTATCCTTAGGAACTCCTAAGTAACTAAGGTCTAAATTTAAACTATAGATAAAAAATGATGTTATATCTAAAAATAATTTAGATAAAACTCCCGGTATAAATCGATACAACGACTTTATGACCTTGAATTCGGGATCATTATTTCGACACTGTTCAACTTTACCTAGAAACTGAGCCTCTAAGTCTGAAGGTTTATTTCCCAATTCAAAATGCAGCTTAACTCCGGACAGGTCATCATTATTTTCATCCATTAAGACATGAAAAAACATCTCTACATTACTCCGAGGATAGATTTTCCCAAGACGAATAATTGAGTTTGCACGGGGATTTTCTTTTAAGGCATGCCCTAAAGCATAAGCGAGGTAACTATTAAAAGAAATTTTTTCACCCTTTGCTCGATAAACAGTTTTTAATTTATCATAAAATTCCAAATCTATTGTTTCTTTAATTAATATGCTAGAAGCTCCATTGGGTCGCCAACTTCCTAAAGATATCTTTCGCCACGGTGTAAGCTTTTCGGATTTTCCTAAATCGAGGGAATTAAACATATTTCCTCGTTTGTTATCACACTTAGTTTACCTAAGTTTGTTTTATAATCAGCTTTCTTTTCACTTTGAATAAGTTTTAAAACATCCCCAATTTCAACTTGGTTATAACGATTAATTCTTTTATTGCAAAAGATTGCTCCATGATTTGAATAAAAGCGTGCTTCAGGTATTCCAGGCAAGGATATTTGAGATGATAATGCTAGCACCCCATCATTTTCACCTGCATACTTTTTTATAATAAAGTAAGTTGGACGCAAAAAAAGTGGTATATGGCCAATATTATGGGTAGCTGTTTTAATCAATAAGCTTTTAGTTTTAATTGAGTTCATACATTGTGACCAAAGCTCTTGAGCCTCTAGTCTCACACCATCATGACTTACTTCTAATAGTGCTTTCTTTAATCCACGAGGTAGTATATGACGCAAATTCTGATGCAGAAATTCTGCAACATGAGACTTACCAAATAATGGTGAACTAAAAATAAATTTTTTAATATTCTTATGCTTCGCTAGCTCTGGATAATTTTTAGAAAAATTTAATAACTCTAAAGCACCTCGGCTATGGGATATAATAACGACTTCAAACCCATTTTTTTCACATAACTCTTCTAGTTTATTTGAAATAAGTAATGATCCATGGTTCACACTTTTCCAACAAGGATTTTGTAAAAATTCTGTATGACAGTTTGGATCTACTCTTTGCAAGAGCTTTTCCATATCTTGAAAGTAAGAAAATATAATCTTAGGACGTAATAAACCTCCAAAAATCCCTCCTACAAATAAATATGCTGTTTTTGATTCACCCAAGTTTAACCTCTAACCTTGCCTTTACCATACCCTGAATCAATTTTGTTTTCACTAAGGCATGAAAAAACAACTTACTTAACAGGGTATAAGCTTCTGTTTTTATATAAGTTACTTAATTTTAAAATTGTCAAAATTAAGGAAAACACTCCTATGACCACGAGAAGAGTACCTGAGTAACTATGAGGCGATATTGCGATATTTGTCAACTCACCTTTTAATTTCCACAGATAAAGAAAATAGGATAAATGAAACATGCCTAATAAGAATGATAATAACATGTGTAGAAAGTATTCTCCTCCTGGTAACCCTCCAAGGCTAAGACGACTACTTGGCTCAACGAGAACATCAAAAAAACCAACAAAAATATCTAAGAGTAGTAAAGCAAAAACAAAATAAACAAAACTTCCTGTGACAGTGACCATACCTACGATTGTATAGATTATAAAAAACAAAAAATTTCGAGTAATATGAAGTTTAAACTCAAGCCTGGCTTCTTTTACCTTGTATAATGAATGCTTTTTAAAGTGATAAA
>JABJPQ010000647.1 GCA_018663815.1 Halobacteriovoraceae bacterium
GAATCCTGCTCCCATTGAAATAACATGGCCCCATGCCGTATTAAAAGCGGAAGAAGACATGGCCATAAAAATTTCAATCCCTGCAAGTAACATACAAAAATATTTTGCCTTCATCGGAAAAATAAACATAAAGATCATTGTCCGCTCAGAGTAAATAATTCCATAAGCAACCAAAAGCGCTAAATTTATTCCTGTTAGCCCATGTAACGGTATAAAACCAATGGTGTTAGGCCCAAGTAAACTAAAAGTTGCAAAAATTAAACTACAGGCAAGAGTTACTATCAAAAGAAATTTTATATAGAACCGATTTCCCCACTTCGTCTCTAACTCACTACCTATAAACCAAAGAATAAGAGCATTAAACACAACTCCCATCAATCCTTTATCTATTAAGGGAAAGGTTATCAATTGAAATAAAAAACCTGATTTTAAGCCATTTGCCGAAAGGCCAAAAATACTAGCGAGATCAACTCCCAGGGAAGCTCTTAATACTTGAGATAGCAAAAACATACCCACATAAGTAATTATGAGTACTTTATTTATTTTTGATAAGGGTGGAACATACATCTGATTTTGCATCTACTAACCTTCTTTTCTTTGTGATAATTCTACGAGAACTCCATGCATTGATTTAGGATGAATAAAATTAACTAAACAAGCATTAGCGCCCTCAAATGGCTTAACTGAAATAAATTTAAAGCCTTTTGATTCCAACTCTTTTTGTTTTTCAATGATGTCACTAACTCTAAAACATAAATGATGAATTCCCGCACCTTTTTTACTAATAAATTTATAAATATTACTTTCTTCACTGGTTGGTTCTAAAAGTTCAATATGAGCATGTGAATCTATTGGACAAAAGGCGGTCTTCACCTTTTGAGAAGCCACAACTTCTCTTTTTGAATCAAACTTTAAGCCAAGCTGTTCATACCGCTTAACTGAAGCCTCAATATCATCTACCGCAATTGCAATATGATCAAGTATGCAATCATCTAACTCAGGTATCATTATCTTTCCTTTAAGATTTTTTCTCCGATAGTATAAATTAACCTATCTTCTACTGGCCAGGCAATTAAATTTAGATTTAATTCTAATATTTTTTTGGCTTCTGCTACATTTTGCTTGAGAAGTTGCTTAAGTCTAAGCTTAGTTGAGAAAGACAGTCTTCTTTTGTTGTTTTTAATGACTAATGTTTTTGAATAGTATGCTGCAGACACATCGGCTAAGGCGTTACAAGATTCATTTGCCAAAGAATATTTACAGCTAAAAAAAACATATAAAATTGCTAGTAATAAATATTTGATTAGTTAGCACCACAGGTTCTGTCTGGATTATTTGCAAGTTCTTGAAGAGCTTCAAAGCTGATCGCCTCAGTTTGACAATTAGGCTCATCAGGATTCCATTCGATATCAGGTGGCTCACAAGGTGGTGTACACACACCAACCCCTATGCCGTCTCGAGCAGCACACTCTCCATACACTTCAGCTGTAATACACCTTTTACTACATGTAACTCCACCATGTGGGTCTGTTCCAGTACTTACAATCGCACAGGTAGTTACAGGATGTTTTTGACACCACTCTTTAGCAACGCATGTTTGTTCGCTTGCTTTTGAACAATAAATTGGATTGGCAGACACAGTATCATGAGGAGCACATCTTCCATCAATTTGATTACAACATAAAGATGAACACTCGTAGTCTGAGGCACAAAGGTCGCCTGTCTCTTGATTTCCAAAGTTAGGTAAATCCTCAACACATTGAGAAACAATAGCTTTTGACCAGCACCGATTATTTATACAACAAGATTCAGATCCACACTGACTTGTCGCTGAACACTGTTTAAAGCTCGAATGGAGAACATTATCTCCTTCCGTATTTAGACGAGAAGGTTTAACCAATTGCAACTTAACTTCATCAGTAATATCAATAACGCTTAAAGCTCCATCATCTTTCTTAGATAAGATTTCTATTGTGGCCGTAACGGTACAAGATCCAATATGCTCGCCTGTGAAATCATGAACTGTTGTTGCTCTTGCATTACATCCATCCATCCATAATGACTCTCCATTGCTGGCCATTGCAGATAACACTTTTTGATTATCAGGAACGACACTTCCCATATACTCAGTTTCTTTTAAAAGATCAAACTTACTATACAGTGGGAATAACTTAGATGTGTAGCCATACTCTATTTCAGCAATGTCTACAATGCCATTAAGGTTATCATCA
>JABJPQ010000480.1 GCA_018663815.1 Halobacteriovoraceae bacterium
AAACCCTAATCAGTGAGTGTCAATTTATAGCTGTTACATTAAAATAGGAGAAACATCTTATCAAGAAATAATGTGAAAATAGGTGAAAATTACATGTTTAAATTACATTCTAAATTTGAGCCTTGCGGGGATCAGCCGCAAGCAATTGAGCAATTGACTCGGGGATTTAAAGGGGAACTTAACTTTCAAACTCTTTTGGGAGTCACAGGATCTGGCAAAACGTTTACCATGGCCAATATTATTCAAAACCTTCAGAAAAAAACACTTATTCTTGCTCCCAATAAGACTTTAGCGGCTCAGCTTTTTTCCGAGTTTAAGGATTTTTTCCCAGAAAATGCGGTTGAATACTTCGTTTCCTATTACGATTACTATCAACCAGAGGCTTATGTTGTAGGTAGTGATACTTATATTGAAAAAGATTCATCTATAAATGACGAGATAGACAAACTTAGACACTCTGCAACGCGAAGTCTCTTAGAACGCGATGATGTTATCATCATTGCTTCCGTATCTTGCATTTATGGAATTGGATCACCGGATGAGTATTTGAGCCAAAAGATCTCTTTATTTATAGGGGATAGGATTGATCGAGATGATTTTTTAAGAGACCTCGTTTCTGTACAGTATCAAAGAAATGATATCGATTTTTCCCGCGGAACTTTCCGGGTTAGAGGTGATACAGTTGAGGTTTTTCCCGCTTATGAGGATTCAAATGTCGTTCGGATAGAGTTTTTTGATGATGAAATTGATGGTATTTACATTGTTGATCCTCTGCGAGGAACAATTATTTCTAAGCTTACTAAAGCCGTTATTTATCCTTCTTCTCATTATGTTGTAAGCGAAGAAAAATTAAAAAATGCCTTGCAAACAATTAAGCTTGAATTAAGAGAACGCCTACAAGATTTAAAGAAAAAGAAAAAACTAGTTGAGATGCAACGACTTGAGCAAAGGACGATGCTTGATATTGAAATGCTGGAAGAAATGGGGTTTTGCTCTGGCATTGAAAACTACTCCAGGCACTTAACTGGTGCTATGTCTGGTTCACCTCCTCCTACATTGATTGATTACCTCGGAGATGACTTTTTGCTCATTGTCGATGAGTCTCATATTGCAGTGTCTCAAGTTGGTGGTATGTATAAGGGTGATCGTTCCCGCAAGCAAAACCTTGTTGATTTTGGTTTTAGACTTCCTAGTGCATTAGATAATCGACCGCTAAAATTTGAAGAGTTTGAAGCGAAAATATCCCGTGCTTTGTTTGTTTCTGCGACTCCGGCCAACTATGAGTTGGAGAAAACCCATGGAGAATATATTGAGCAAATTATTCGACCAACTGGTTTATTAGATCCGATTGTCGTAATAAAAGATGCAGCCTCACAAGTCGATGACATGCTTATTGAATGTAGAAAAACAATTGAGGCAGGTTATCGTGTTTTAGTAACGACATTAACTAAAAAACTAGCTGAGGAACTCACAAGCTATTATAGAAAAGCAGGGTTAAAAATAAAGTACCTGCATTCTGATATTGATACTTTGGAGCGAATGGAAATTTTAAAGGAACTTAGAGAGGGAGAAATCGATGTTCTGGTTGGAATCAACTTGTTAAGAGAAGGTCTTGATCTTCCTGAAGTTGCCTTAGTTGGTATTTTAGATGCAGATAAGGAAGGGTTTCTACGCTCAAATCGCTCATTAATCCAAACAATAGGTAGGGCCGCTAGAAATGCTGATGGGAGAGTAATCTTGTATGCTTATAAAACAACTCCCAGTATGGAACAAGCAATAACTACCACTAATGAGAGAAGAAAAAAACAAAATGAGTATAATATAAAAAATGGTATAACACCTAAGACAATTATTAAAGGTATCTCTGGAGGCGTGATTGATATTTTACGTGGGGCCAAAGAAACAAGAAAATCAAAGCGAGAGAAAAAACATCAAATGTATGAAAACTTAACGAGTAAACAATTAGATGAGAAAATAAGCCAGCTAAAAGAATTTATGCAACAGGCATCTAGAAACCTAGAGTTCGAAGAAGCCGCACGATTTCGTGATGAAATTAAAGAACTAACTCAACTGAGGATGATACTATGAAATTACTATTATTAATTGTATTACTGTACAGCAATGCTGGATTGGCACAATTTACAGCTTCTTTTATTGTCGATATCAATGAGCAGTCAATTAAAGTGACTTCACCAAAACAGAAAAAAGGTAATATTAGTATTATTATTAAAAATAATACCTTTGATAAAATTATTTCAGAATTAAGATCGAAGACAAAGGTTTTAAAAAGATTTGTTTTACAGCCTGAAAAAAAAGAGATTATCCAAGTCGATTTCTCGAAGGTTGATGCACTTTACTACGTTCCTGTTTCACCTCCTTTTGAAGCGGTAGAGCTTAAATTTAACCAAAGGCCATATGAAGTTCCTGAAAAAAAATAAAAAAAGTAAAAAAGAGTATCTTGTTATCAGCGACCTACATCTTGGAGCAGGGGATGAGTATGAAAATAGAATTAATCCTTTAGAAGATTTTCACTCCGACGAGGAACTAGTTGATTTTTTTAATTTTTACTCAACTGGAGAATATGCCAATAAAGATGTCGAGCTTATTATTAACGGCGATTTTTTTGACTTACTAGCCGTTCCATTCATTCCGCTTTTTGATGATGAATATTGGAGTGAAACAGCTTCGTTACAAAAGTTGAAAATTATTTTAGCTGCCCATGAAGAGGTGATTGCATCTCTTATCAATTTTGTGGGAACAAAAAATAAGTCTCTCGTCTACATTATTGGAAACCATGACTCAGAGTTACTCTTCGATTCCTTAAAAGATCATTTTATAAGTTTATTTCCAATTGACCACCGAGATCGCATTACGCTCAAAAATGATTTAAATTTATATCAACCAACAAAAGGTATTTTTTTACAACACGGACATGAGTATGAGTCTCTTCATCATTTTAATGAAAAAGATTGTATTATTGAGGCTTCTGAGGGAGAAAAATATTTTATTCCTCCCTGGGGATCGTATTACGTAACTCATGTCATTAATAAGTATAAACTTGAGCGAAAACATATAAATGCTGTAAGACCTATTAAAAAATTTCTTATTCATGCAATGATTTTCGATACATTTTTTGCCATGAGGTTTATGATCGCGAATGCTTATTTTTATTTTATGATAAGGTTTCTAAGTTATTATCGTTTAAAGCTTGGTTGGAAAAATATCATTGAAGATATCATTAATGAGTTAACTCTTTTTCAAGATTACGAAGGGCTAACGCGAGAGTTCTTTGATAAACATAAAGATGCGAAAGCTTTAATTGTTGGTCACACTCATGAGCCTATGTTTAGAGAGTATGGAGATGATACAAAATTTATTAATACTGGAACTTGGACAAGGATGGTCAACCTCGATTTATCTCATGACTTAAATGATACTCCACTTACTTACGCACTGATTAAGGTTTTTTCTCTTGATTATGATCTTGATTCATTTTCAGAGCATGTAGATGTAAAGCTTAATAAGTGGGCGCCCAAGTCAAATCTTCCTTATGAGGAATATCGCTAATATATTAAGATTTTAAAATAACGATTATTTAATTTGAAAACTCAATATATTGTTTTTCCAAAAAAAAACACCTTTTCCTAAAAAAAACTTAAAGAAAGATTTTCCTACCCCGATAGGTTTTGTGTCTGCAAAAGGATTGCAGACATCATTCAACAAGACCTAGCAGTAAGCTTTTCAATTCCTCAAGGTGGTGGGGTTGAGTATCCGGATTGATACACAATTTTCCAAGGGAGGAATCACTATGGGTTTTCGTATTAACACGAATGTCTCTTCTATCGCAGCTCAAAGATCATTAAATGCTACAAATCGTAATTCGCAAAGCACACTGGCGAAGATGTCATCAGGTACGAGAATTACAAGGGCCTCTGACGATGCAGCCGGTTTAGCAATTAGTGAAAAATTAAAAG
>JABJPQ010000481.1 GCA_018663815.1 Halobacteriovoraceae bacterium
ACCATTCAAAAAATCTGTTTCAAAATTCTTAAGCTTTATTATTGACTCAGCATTTACATTTAAACTTTGACCTCTTACAGTTCCCTCTGCGACACAGATTCCTTTTGCCAATAGGCCCACGTCTTCAAATGAAACCCACTCGTGAACTGTATTGACTGGAAGGCTAAGCTTGTACTTCAAGTTATATTTTATATTTTTTGAAACATAATTTTGAATATTGCCAGAGGCTTCCACAACAACAAATCCCGATTTCATTTTTAGCGAATCAATCTCAATCCTGCCTCGATCTATCTTTGCCTGAATTTTCACTTGATCAATTGTTTTGCGTGGTAACCCTCCATATCCATCGAGGGGTATATTTTCAAATGAAGTATCAATCCTTAAACCTTCTTTTAAATTCTTAACTTCTAGAAAGTTTGTCGTTAATACTTGTGAGTTAACCTTGATTATATACTCGGAAACGATCACTCTTTTTATTGGTAGTTTCTTGATGAGTTCTAAGTTATCAAGATCAAACTTTGACTCCCTAGCCCCTTTTTTCTTCTTCGCTTGCTTTGTAGTTTTGATTTCAACATAACCTTCACTTGCAATAATTTTATCAATAATAAAATCTGTTTTAAATGAATCAAGAGGGTTGAAATAGACACCTAACGAATCGGCTTCAGCACTAAAAGAAATGCCTTCTTTCTGTCCGACAATCTTAATATCTTTTACTCTTGCCCCTGGAGGAAAGAGGTTAAACTCTAAATTATTAAATTTCACCTCTGCGTGTAAAACTTCTCGAATATATCCCGTTGCTAATGTTGAAATCCTGTCTGCAACCCACTCACTTTGCAGCATTTTCCAAATCCCAAACAGTGAAATGGACATTACAAATAAAAATAGTATTAATATCTTATTTACCCGCTTCATTCTCTCACTTTAATTCTTTCTTGCCCAAAATCTGGGTCTATCGATAAAATTTTTGCGTAGCAATTTTTTGCACTTATTTTATCTTCTAAAAGCTCAAAAGCTTTTGCCTTTATCAACTCCATTGGTAATGCTCTCTCTCCATCTAAATCATAATCCGTCAAGCATGTATTGGCTTGATAGATTGCTTGTGCATATTCTCCCTGGGACAGATATATTTCGCTGAGTAGATAAAATTTATTACTTGAATCTTCCATTTGAGCCACAGTCAACTCTGCCATTTTATAAAACCCCATCTCAATAAAACTAATGACCATTTCCGAAGCATTCTCTACCATTTCATGGTCAACATTAAAGTATTGGATAAGCTTTTTTTCTTCATCACAAATTTTATATCTTTCTTCATCGATACTATCATTTAGTGCTACTTGACTAGAGTTTATTGATAGATCAATGTCCTCAATAGCATTTTTCTCTTGCGCTACACTTCTTTGGATCGAAATTTTATTTTCCAGATCTTTCTTAGTATTTTCAAAATAACTTGGTATCTGAATCATCGTAAGTGCAAGATTATTTTTGATATAATTTAAGAGTTCAGGACTTCCGCTCTTCCCTCTCAAAGCTTCATAAATTAAGCAAAAGTGTTCTGGCTTAGTCGCAACTAAAAGACACTCAATTATTTCTTTGTTAATGACTTCAATCTTTTTTAATTTTGTCAAAATAAGTTTATAAAGTAGTTTACATGTATAAACAGCGATATGATCTTTCAGGTATAATTCAATTACATTATGTATACTTTCAATAACACTTAAATTAACTTTACCGTTATAGATTTCTTTTTTTATTTCGTGCAATTTATCACTTAATCTATTCACATCTTCAATCTCAACGTAATATAAAATCATTCCGACTTGAAAGAATGTTGATTTGTTAAGATGCTTATCAAAAACAATAAAGAACCTTTCGCAACACGCGTAGTACTTTTCATTAATAATATATTCACAAAGATTCTTACTTTCATTTAAAAAGTTTTTAATTTGTCCCATCGAATACATACACAAAAGGAGTATTTCGCTTTCTCGGTATGAACGCTCATGTAACTTTTTTTTAGTTAAATTTTCATATAATAATTCAAACTGTTCCTGTTTAAAGACAATTTCTATAAAGTAAAAATAAAACTCAGAACTTTCCTTGGTCAGAGGACCTAAGCGCTCAAAAATAATTTCTACAATTTCCCGCGGAACTATTTTTTCTTTTTCAATTTGATGTAATAATTGATTGAGATCTCTGTCTATAATCCTATGACTTAAAGTGCTCTCAACCTCGTCCATTAAGGTCAATACAACCCCCACTAAAAAAAGCTAACCTCTTAATATTTTAGCACTTTTCCGCAAGAAAATTTGTATTGTAAGAATTTGCCCTAAACTCTGGGTGATTTAAAACTTTTTTATGTAGTTCAATATTAGTCTTAATTCCACCCACAACAGTTTCATCTAGAGCGCGTAATGCCCGAGTAACACACTCTTCTCTTGTCTTAGCATTAACAATAACTTTTGATATCATCGAATCATAAAATGGAGGTATGTTATAGCCAGTATAGATAAAGTCATCAACTCGAATACCAATTCCTCCTGGTCGGTGATAATGTGTTATTAATCCTGGGGATGGCATCCCCGTACTTGGGTCTTCAGCATTTATTCGGCATTCAATTACATGACCTTTAAACTCAATTTGATCTTGTTCCAGCTCAAGCTTCTGTCCCATAGCTACTTTAAGTTGTTCGGCAATTAAATCGACACCACACCTTTGCTCTGTTACTGGGTGCTCAACTTGTATCCGAGTATTCATTTCCATGAAATAATATTTCCCCGAGTCTAAGTCAAATAGATACTCAACCGTACCTACCGAGTCATAAGCAACTTCTTTAGCTAGCCGTATACTTGATTGACACATCTCTTCACGTGTTACTTGGTCAATTACTGGACTGGGTGCCTCTTCAATAATTTTTTGAAATCGTCTTTGAATTGTACAGTCTCTTTCTCCTAAATGAAGAACCTGACCATGTTTATCTGCTAGTATCTGAATCTCAATATGTCGAGGGTTAGAAACATACTTTTCAATAAAAAGGGTATCGTCTCCAAATGCTAATAATGACTCTTGTTTTAATATTTCAATTGAGCTTAATAGATCTAGTGAATTATCAATCCTTTTCATTCCTCTTCCACCACCACCAGAAGAGGCTTTTATTAAAACAGGATATGACATCTCTTGTGACTGTCTTAGAATTTCTTCATCGGCCATATTGTTAACATATATAGGTTCAAGAGTTGGAACATCTGCATTCTTTGCTATTATTTTTGACTCAATCTTATCTCCCATTTTTTTTAAACAAGAAATATTTGGGCCAATAAATGTAATCCCGCATTGTTCACACATACTTGCAAATTCATCATTCTCTGATAAAAACCCATACCCGGGGTGAATTGCATCTGCACCTGTTATCTCAGCAGCAGAAAGAATTGCGTGCATGTTTAAATAACTATTAATTGATTTTGCTGGCCCAATGCATA
>JABJPQ010000485.1 GCA_018663815.1 Halobacteriovoraceae bacterium
AAATATATAAATTTAACTCTACTTGCAATAATCGGCAATATTATATCAATTGAATCTTCTGATAGATACTGAAAAACAGAGGTACATAATGCCAAGTCATATGTATTTTTATTTTTTTCATTTCGAGCACACCAAGCCTCAATTGATTCTTGGTAAAGTTTTAGTTTTGTTGACTCTACTGGCTTTATCTTTCTAGCTCTCATTTTTTCAAAAGCATACTTTGATGGCTCAATAGCACAAGCCTTGTAAGGAATGAATGTTTTCAACACCTTTTGAAAAAGGTACCCATAACCTGCGCCTAAATCAACAACACTACTTATATCAATAAGTTCAAGTTCAAAAAATGATTTTAAATAGTTCGCATGCTCCTTAGCATTACCAATGCAGTCCATTGTCTTTGGTTCGGAGTAATTTGTATCCCAATAAGATTTATTAAACTCTTCCATTATTTAAAGGTAATAGATACCGGACAATGATCACTTACTTCATTATAACTAATGCCTAGATCTGCAGCGCTTACATGTTGGCAACGAGCTTTCTTACAATGAGAATGCAGCTGAACTTTTGATTGAGAGTAGTTTAAGAAGTTTTCTGAAAAGATGACATGATCCAACACTGATGATTCTTCAATATTATCGCTCCTATTCATCCCTGACCAATATGAAGTACATTTTAAATTCTTTGATGATGTTTCCATATTAGTATCAAGAAGCATATCTTGAAAATTATTATAATCTTCATCAAAAGAAATAAAACCAGTGCTATTAAGATCTCCCATTAAAAGAACATTTTTATAATCTGCATACTTCAATTCTCTTACGATTCTTGCAACTATTTTGTATTGTTTTGATCGTTGATCATAACTCCTTGCAGTTCCACCAGCTTTTAGATGAAGTCCTACGATGACAAATTTTTCTTTGGATTTTTTTTCAGTAAACATTCCAACAACAGCGGGACGTAAACGACCACACCCGTACTCCCCAGTAATATTACCCGGATCACTTAATCTATTATCTTCATGAACTTTATCTAGCTTTACTTTACTATTTCTATAAACAAATCCAATTTTTTGTCTGCCTCGTCCACCACACCTAGATAGAAAAAGTGAATAACCTGGGAACTCTGTTTTTATAAAACTTGTAAATGTTTTTCCATTAATAATTTCTTCCACCGTAAAGATATCAGCATCTACATTCTCTAATATTTTCTTTAACTCGACCTTATTAGTATTTCCCTTAAATGCATCAAATGTTTTGATATTATAAGTGGCAACTTTAAGTGAGGCAAAAACTTGGCTGGAAAAAAGGATTACGGCAAAAAAGCTTATTCTTTTGATTAAAAACATTTTCTATCCTTGAAAAAATCTAGTTTAATGAAATAATTTTAATTACTATTTGGCAATAATAAAGCTTAATAGTTTTATTATTTTAATTTATAAATAAGGAACTCCATGAAAACCCTACTTATCTTTGTCGTACTAATTAACTCGGCTTTTGCGGCTATCTGTTCTAGTCCAAAGAAAAATGATAACTTATGCTTATCCGCTCGGGAATATATAACAACGTTAGGTTTTTTAAGAGATAGAAAAGAGTTTGGGTTAAATGAGGCTGAAATTCAAAAAACTTCGGACTCAGTATCTCAAGGTTGTAGTGGTGCATCTCAACGGTTTATTAATATTACCAAACTTCTAACAAAGCTTGGCATTGATACTCGTTCTAGTATTAAATATGCACTCAAATTTACGGCTAAAAGTGACAAGGAAACAAAAGCATTCGTAGAAATATTTAAGAACTCATATAACCCTGGCTACCTTGATCTGGATGTTCTAACCTCACTCAAACTAAGCTTAAAACTAGCCAACTCTCCCTTAAGTAATGTCGACAATACATTAAGTGACTTTAAGAACCTTGTACACTTTTGCCTTAACAATCAGTCAATGGATCTTTCAAAACCAGCTTGTGCTAAGATTGCAACTGACATTACTCTTTTAGGTCAAAAATTTAACCAAAAACTAGCCAAACCATTTACTAAGTTAATGTTTTTTTTACAAGACAACAAAAGTGGTCCCAAGCTTAATCGTGGCCAAGCACTTGCGATTGCTCAGGAAGTCATTCAATATGGCCCACTTTCTTTTGAAAATTTTAAGCAAGCCTTCAAATTATCTCTATCCAAAAAAGGTCTCAATAGAAGTATTCAAAAGTCCCTTGTCTTTGCTAAAAAAATAGCAAAACGTTCTCTAAAAGAGACTGTTAAAAAGTAAGATTTAAACTTAATCCCGTAGCACTTTTTTGGTTAATAGGATCAAACATTATTGGTGCCATAACTAACGGCCCAAAGATTTTTCTTTTATACTTGTCTTGTTCTTCCGAAACATTTTCCCAGCGATATGAAAAAAACAAAGGTAAAATAGCCACTGCAGCAGAGACACCAGCGATGGCCTTTGCATCAGATTCGTCTTCAACATTTTCTGCCAAATAAGCGGAAGCAATTAAATTAGAAGCTACTGAAAACCACCTCAACTTTCGACCTAAAGCCTTCAACGAATGTATTTCTTCTTCGGCCATCCTCTCAGTAATAATTTTTTGTCTTTTCGTTTTATATTGATACTTCTTAATCTTTCCATATGCCGTTTTATAGGGTCGATAACTTAAGCCCATCCAAGTTGAGATTCCAACCCACATTGCACCTACTCCCATTCCAACGAGCGGAGCAAGGTCTCTTTTTTCTCCATCGTCTATCAATGATGATGAGCTCATCGCTCCTGCAACAAGAGTCATAAGACCAGAGGCTTGAATAGGAAGATTGTTAGGCCAAGCATGACGGGCTTCTTGCTTAGATTCTAATTGTATTCTTGTGGTAGCCTTCGGTGTAACATTTAACTCAGGATAGCCCATTTCTTGTGCGAAGCAGTTCACAGATGAAAGAAAGACTAAAAGACTCAGTAATTTCATTTTTACCTCTACTTGATTTTTTCAAATAATAAATTATGTTAAAACTATAGCAAAATCTAAATATTTTTAAAGGCGGTAAAAGTGATACGTTTTTTTATTAGTTGTGTATTCTTAGTTTTTTCAATTCATTCATTTGCTTCCAATGTAGGTATGGTTGTAAAAAAACAAGGAAAAGCAGAACTACTCTCCTCACCATCACAGACATTTAGCGGCAAAGGAAAAAAAGTTCTCTATGAAGGAACTTACTATACTTTAAAAAAGGTACGAAGAGGTACAAAAATTAAAAATGGAAACATCCTCAGAACTGGAAATGGAGCAAAGTTAAAAGTTGTTTTTAAGAATGGGGATCAATTTAATATTGGAGAAGGAACTGCTTATAAAATCAATTGGAAAAAAAATAATAATTTACAAAAAAGAAAATCAAATACAACAGTCAACTTAATTTATGGGTCCTTAAGG
>JABJPQ010000339.1 GCA_018663815.1 Halobacteriovoraceae bacterium
TAAAACAAAATTAGCATAACATGGGCCTAGCATAAATTGAGGCACAGAGGTTGTGGTTAGAATTTGTCCTTTAGTCGGGAAAATTTTATCTTTAAAATAATCATCAAAAAGTGGCAAGTAGCCATTGGTTGCCATAATTACAGCACTGGAACTTAAGTAATTATTATTAGCTTTGACGACTTTTGAATCACCTTGGGTTTGAATATCAAAAACTTCATGATTTTCGTAGAGAGAAAAATTATAATTTAAAAGTAAACTCTTTTTTAGCTTTTGTAGCAGTTTCATGGGATTAATTGCTGCGTCTTTTATATACTTTATGCCACCTACAAAATGGTCAACTCCTAAACATTTTTTAATTTCTGATTGGTTAAGTTGTTCAACCTCAATGTTCAACTTTTGCATACATACATAGGTCTGCTTTAGTTCCTGATACTCTTGCTCTGTTGAGGCCAGTGAGAAGCTACCTTTTTGCTCAAAATCACACTCTTCGGGATTAACGGATAATAATTCACTTTTAAGCAACATTAAATTTGTTTCAGAAAAATTCCAAATTTCTAAAGCCTGGGACTCACCGTGTGTTGAAACGAGACGGTTAAAATGCTCTACTGAGCCACAAGTGATAAAGCCTGCATTCCTGCCGCTGGCGCCTGCTCCAATCTGATTCTTTTCAACGAGGGCCACTCTTAGGCCTTTGTCTTCTTTCAAAAGCCAATATGCACATGATAAACCTGCAATACCGCCACCTATAATTGTAATATCAAACTTTGATGTTACTTGTTTTGTCATTCCAATATCTTGCCAAAATGAAACACTCACTTTATCCATCCTTTTCAAAAGTGTCTAAAGATTTGACACCAACTATAACTATTGCTCTTAATCTAGTTTTCAATTTCTATAATTGCTAGGATAAGCATAATTAACACTTATGGTAAGGAATTTTATGAAAAACCTAGCAAGAATAGTCCTCTTTTTTGGCTTAGTAAGCTCCTTTGCGAGTTACTCTTATGATCCATATTTGTTAGATCTGGAAGTTGACTCTTACGCTGGTACAGAAGAAGGCTCTTACCCTAACTTTGATTATGGCTTAGCAGCGATTACAAGAAAGGTGAATGATGAGTCTAGTGAGATAGAGGGGGTCCTCTTTGTTGATTATTTTGGCTATAACGTTGACTTGGAAGACATGGATCATTCTGACCTTAAAATTCTTCCTACTGGTTTAACTGTTTCTGTTGATGGTAAAGAAGTGAAAGTCTTTACCGACATTATTACTTGGGAGCTGAGCATAAAGGATGGATATGATTTTGCTCTTGAAGGAATTTCTTATGAGTTTAATAAAAATAATAGTCTTCAAATGCGTGAAGACGAGGTACTAGCCTATGTTAATGCTAAGTTATCAAAAACAGTAAAAATAAATTTTGCTAATAATATTGACCTAGACATTGAGGGCTCAATTGGCGCTTTAGGTAAAATAAATAGAAAAAGTGTTGTTGAAGCACAGGAATATAATGTTCAGGATGATCTAAAGTACACGTATCGTCTATTGGTCGGATCCAAGCTGACAGTAATTGAGTCTGTTAAAAATATCGGATCAATTGAAATATATCCGTTTATTGGTATTGAAGGGAGTGAGGGCGATATTAGTAGTAGCCAATCTATTTATGCCGGAGTTGAAATATATGGATTGAGTTACAAAGACTATGAGCTCAGACCACGTATTGAATATGTTTCACAGTCTTCTGGTTTGGCAGATATATTTGAAGCTACAGACGCAAAAACGTTAATAAGTTTAGAGGTTTTTAATAAATAGTACTTACTTATGAGATTTAAAAATTAATTTAATCATTTTTATATTAATCATAATAAATCTATAAAATTGAAACAAAACATTTTGTCTTAAAAATCTAACAATCCATGTTGGCTTGGGAGCAAACTCTGCTTTCTCGTAAGGTCTTTCCTTTCTTATTAAGCTCATAATAATCCTTATTCTGGGATAAGCCACCAAAGTGGTTTTGCTTTTGCTTTATATATAAACAAGTAATGAAGTAATGTTTTTATCCAATGGCCAGCTAAGCCAACCTCTCCAAAAGTTAAACTAAGACTTCTTCCATGCTCAGGATACTTTTCAAAGTTTTGTACAATGGGAAACATTGTCATTGAAACGGCCGAACCATTAATTAAATTACTGCCAGTACTTGCAACACAAGCAGCTCCCATTTCAGACATACATGCCGTGTGCCTTGGAGTTGTGTTATTATTTTTAATCATATCACAGATAGATAATGCTACTGCTTTTCCCATCATAGCACTTGGCATTCCAGTTCTCGGGGGAGTTGGTGCTATAGGTGTTCCATTGACACTTTTTCTCGGTTCGCTAATTGCATGTGGTGGAGCAAAGGCAATACCTACCGCAAAAATATTACTCCATTCTGGATTTTGCAAAGTCTGTGGCCAATCCTTTGCACTCCAGTCCTTGTATTCTTTGCCAGTATAATCGGCGTCTACAATCATAAAACCATTAGGCTTAAATAGTTTCTCCGTTATATCGCTTCCATCATTGTCGACAGCGGTAATACCAACTCCAGAAAAAGGAGGAATTAACATGCCAAAGTCATAATTAATTGATCTTTTTTGTCCGTCTAATTGTTCAAAGTGTATCGTGCCTTTTTCTACTTTTTCAACATGAGCCCCTGTGATCCAGCCGATTTCTCGTTCGGCAAACAAAGATTCAGCAAAGACTTTTGAATGAGTAATGTATCCACCTTTTTTAAGATGCATACCTCCAACTCCAAAGTCTCCAAGTCTTGCTTCATTGGTAATATAGATGATATTAGCTTTGTCTTTAAGACCTAATGAGGTGATCTTATGGTCAATATTCATTAGGTATTCAAACGCAGCACCTTGGCAGGTACAAGTTCCATGCCCGGTTCCAATAACAATTGTTGCTTCTTCGCCACGTCTTAGTTTTTCAATAATGCCATTAAACTCTTTAAACGCATGTTCTGCATGGTCGTAAGTACAAACAGAAACAGTATTTCCATGCTCAGGTCCTATGCCTTCAGTCTTATGAAAGTTAAGTTTTGGACCGGTGGCATTGATAAGGTAGTCGTATTTTAGCTCTTCTTGCTGTCCTACTTTTCCTTGGCCAGTATATTCAATTTTTACATAAGGAGAGTTGTCTTTATCTTGTCCGTTTGGGTGAATAGAAACCGCTTTAGCTTGTAAATACTCAATGTTCATTTTCTTATAAACAGGAGCAAGTTCAAAGGTGACATCTTCTTTTTTCATCTCTCCAATGCCAACCCAGATATTTGATGGGATCCAGTTCCATTTAGCATTGGGTGTAACAACAATAACTCGGTGGTTTTTTCCAAGTTTTCGTTTAAGAAATTGAGCTGCAGTATGGCCAGATACACCACCACCTAGTACGGCAATTGTTTTCATAATATTCTCCTGTGCATAATATTTTTACATAAGGAAAAGGTTATTGAAAGTATAATTTAGCGAACGATTTTTATCTACTATTATCTTTTCTAATATTGGACGACGTTCTATAAGCAATATATAATTTGCCAATGAAAAACTTAGATATAATTAAGAAGTATAATATTTCTAAAAAAGACCTTGGCTGGATGTATGAAAATATTCTTTTATCTCGATCCGTGGATGATGCAGAAATAAAAATGAAAAAACATTCCCAAGCTTTTTTTCAAATATCTTCGGCAGGACATGAAGGGATTCAAACAGCTAGTGCATTTGTATTAAAGTCAGCTTATGATCATTTTTTGTGCTACTACCGTGAAAAAGCGATATGTTTAGGATTGGGTGTAACTCCTTATGAAATGTTTTGTCAGGCCAATGGTAACCTAGGAGATACTGCTTCGTTAGGCCGCCAAATGCCAGCAAATATGGGAAATAAAAAACTTAATATTGTCTCACGATCCTCTTGCACAGGATCCCAATTTTTACAAGCTTGTGGTGTTGCTCAAGCAATGGATATTTTGAGTCTCACAGATAAAGCTCCGAATGATGCTATAACGTATGTCTCTTGTGGGGATGGAACTGTAGCTCAAGGAGAGTTTTGGGAGGGAATAAGCTGTGCCAGTGTCAATAATCTGCGGGTACTTTTTATGGTGCAAGATAATGGCTATGCTATCTCAACTCCGACTTGGGTTGGAACACCAAAGGGCTCTATTTCAAAAACATTAGCTGATTTTCCAAACTTAAAAATATTCACAGTGAATGGAAATTGTCCAATTCAATCACTTCATGTTGTTAGTGAAGCTAAAAATCACCTTTTAAAAAATAAAGGACCTGTACTTATTCATGCAAAGGTTACAAGAGCCTATTCTCACTCCCTATCTGATGATCAAAAATTTTATCGCTCTGAAAAAGAGCTAGCAGAGAACACTAGACAAGATGTTATTCCAAATTTCACTAAATTTTTGCTTGATAATAATTATTTTACTCAAAATGAGCTGATAAAGTTTCAACAAAAAATTGAGTCTAATATTGATCAAGCAAGGACGAAAGCACTTAAGGTTGATTGGCCACATGCTGATACAAGTTGTGATTTCCTACTTAGTAATGATGTTGATGTGACTGATTCAAAACTATTTACAGAGAATTCTTCTGTAATGGATGCAAAAGATGAGCTTCCCATGGCCAAGGCTATTAATGAAGTTTTAAAATGTGAAGTTTTACGCAACAAAGAGATGGTGATGTTTGGCCAAGACATTGCTGATTTTTCAGACGTTAAAAAATTTCAAGACTCTGCCCTTGTTGGTAAAGGAGGAGTTTTTAAAGTTACTAGTGGCATTCAAAAAGTAGCAAAAGATTATCAAGTTTTTAACTCGGCCTTAGCAGAAGCAAGTATCATTGGTCGGGCAGTTGGAATGAGTATGATGGGACTTAAACCCGTTGTAGAAATTCAATTTTTTGATTATATATGGACCGCTTTTATGCAGCTAAAAAATGAAATGGCCA
>JABJPQ010000488.1 GCA_018663815.1 Halobacteriovoraceae bacterium
CTTCCATGGAATTTCGAAACAAATTAATCAGTTTAAACTATTTCAAGAGTCAACTCAAACAGGCTAGCCGAAGGGACACGATTGCTTATCTTCGTACCGAAACTTTAGATAGATTAAAAGAAGGTAGAGGGTCTAAGGACTTTATAGCTTATATCAATGATTTTGCTGTAGCTTCTGGTGGGTTTTCTATTACAAAAGACTATGCCTTTTTAGGAGGGGGAGCTGTAAATCCGAAATATCGGAAGCAAGGAGTTTATAGAACATTATTATCACATCGAATGGATATAATATCAGAAATGAATCTTCCTGCTGTGATTCATTGTTTGAAAAAGACATCTGCACCAATCTGCCTAAGGTTGGGATTTGAAAAAGTATGCGAAATATTTAGTTTTGAAGCGAGGTGATTTTTATTTCATCACTCAAAAAGGTAATCAACGAGAAAAAAGTAAATAAAGAAACTTAGGTTCATTAACATTTAAACTTGAAAACTCCTGCCGAATTATTTTAGGTCTAAAAAGACCTCAAAATCAAATAATATTCTCTGTTTGCATTTCTTTAATATGTAACTTAAGTCTTCAAGATTATGTTCTTTCAATTAATTCACTCAACCTAAAGGAAGTTTTTAACCATATGCCACCCTTCAAAATTGAATTTTTTTCATGACTAAGATTTCTTCTTTTTAATGGGAAACAGTTAAGTTATTGTGCGTACCCAACTGAAAGAATTCATGAACATCGGCCAAGTTAATGCCGCTTTTTATGCATTGGAAGGTCTTCTATTAATAAAGGTTTGAATGATAAAGCTATTTACATTTGTATACTTCTCTTATTTTTCACAGGCTTTACTGGCTAATATAAGTTACCAAAATCAAGATTCCCCTGAAGATATTTTTCCACACAACTATGTTACCGTTAAATTTACTAAGGAGAGCGCACGTAGTTTAGCTAAAGCGCTTGGCTTCAAAGAGAAATATCCAGCTAAAGTATGTAAGAATTTTTTTATAACTAAATTTAATGATGGTTTAACTGGAAATGTTTCTCTACCTTTAGCAATATCGCCGTTGCACTATAGTGGTGTGATCGAAAGTAAAAGTATGATTGCTATAGATGATTATAATTTTAACCCAGTAAAGGCGAAGGATATCTACAATTGTCTTGAGGGTATCAAAGAAAGAATTTATCCAAGTGGTCGTCCATTTCCACCTCAAACTGATCATGGAATGTATTATGGCGATACACGTGTTAGGGAATTTTCAATTAGCTCAGGTCAAAATTACTTTAATCTGAGTTGCGTGAAAATGAAAAGATTTGGAAACCCAGAAAAGTACAACTGTTTTATTGAAATCCCTCTTCAACATCTTCAGAACTAAAAAACTTTATCTAAACTGTTGTAACGTTTAACCTTGATTAAACTGACTATGCTTTGGGCTGGGCACTCTTGCTGAATTATTTAGACCTAAAAGACCTCAGAGTTAAACAGTAAGCTCCACTTGCACATATCAATCCTTAGATAATTGCTTTTAATTGTTGGTTATTTCGGCTAAAATCATTCAATCAAGCGACAACTTCCCAGTCATACTCCACCCTCGAAATTTGAAGAAATTGCATAATAAAGTCTTTGTTATTGCGTGGCGTTATTTGCTGTGCTACCTTGCTCACCAATTTAAAAAATTTATAAACAACGGTTGAATTAAAACCATTACATAAATGAACGGAGATTATTATGAAAAAAATATTAATTGGATTAACACTTTTAGCTTCAATGTCATCTTTTGCTTGCCAAACAGATACAGTACTAATGAACTCAGACCCTGCTACTGAAAGGCTTGTAAAAAGAGTTCTTGGCGAAGATGTAAAGCTAGACCAAAATTCACATTATAACTCTCTAGAAAGAAAAGCTATTAGATTATATCCAACAATCATGGATCGAGTTGCTCTTAGCTCTATTGGAGGGATGGCCGGTACGAGTTGTGAAGTACAAGGTCCAAACGGTGAACGATTAGTACATGGAGCGACGACGATGAAGGGTGACTATCGTTACGATGTTACATTACTTGACGGATCAAAGTGTACAATTGATTTATTTGTAAAAGAGAAAGTAAAAAGAGTTAAAGTAAAATTTCTAAAGACAAGTTGTGAGATTTCAGAAGAGGGTTAAAATCTAGATTAATAAATGTGGTCTGAGCGATAAAGCTCAGACTTAAAAAATAAAATTAAACTTGGTCGATAAAGATGCCTTTTTTCGACCACTGAATAAAAAGACGAAGAATTAAAATATAAACGATTACTCAAATAAACAAGGATACTATTATGAAAAAATCATTAATCGGATTAACGCTTTTAGCTTCGATGTCAGCTTTTTCATCACAAATAGAGAATTCAAATGAAGAGAAAAATGCAATTTACCACTCTACCTGCGAGGTCGCGTATTTATTTTCACAAAAATCACCTGCGTTACTTCACTTTAGATTATCCCAAGTAGAGAAAGACCTTCTTGCTGAGAGAACAGTAAACAGAATGTTAGAACTGGGTTACACATTCCCAGAAGAGAAAGCTCCTAATCAGTTATATGTAAACGCTTACGTCGACGCGACTGTTGAGAACTTTAAAATTACTTCATACCGTTCACCCAAAATTAATATTGGTGGTCATTTTGTATCCCATCAAGAGACGAAGTATTCGAAATTTTTCGGAGGATATCAAAAAGCTGCTGAAGATCTGTTGAATTTCATCCCTGAGTGTAAAATCGCAGAGTAAGCCAAATAGTCGAATTGCATAAGTTATGGAAGAAGTACCCCGCTGAAGGGGCTCTACATTCTTTCAATGAATTGTACACTACGGCCCAAATATCACTCAACTTCCATTACCCAATGATTTAGCGAAATTTTTCAACTATCAGTGTTCGATAGACGAAGCTTTATTTTTAGCTCTAAGTAACTCTGTTCAACTTTTTAACCTGATTCATTCTCGTTGGTATTGATAGGTATAAAGTTCTTGTATGATGCATTTGTAATTTATTACTACAAACGAGACTTGTTATCACCGACAAGTAAAAATACAAAAAAAGGAGATAATCATGTCAAAATGGACAGCACAAGTAGATGTTAAATGGAATAAAAATGCGCCGGCAACAGCAAATTGGGATTGGTTAAAAGAGTGGACGGAAGTTAAGTGGGCCTGGTCAACAACTGGAAGCTGGGATATGACTTTATGGGTTGATGTTAGTACTCCTGATGCGCTAGAGGAATTTGTACATCATAAGTTAAGAAATACTGATTGGGTTGAAGATACTAGGTCAACATGGACAAAAGAAGTGTGGCATGCAGCATAATTCTTAATGAAAATTAGAGACGTGTTGGAAACGCTCTAAAACTTTCAAACTTAATTGACGAAATTTTTCTTAAGATTATTTTTTACGAAACAAATACAATGGTGCGGTCTTGGTATATCCTACTCCACGGCCGCTATCTCTAAGAAGCTCTTCAGTTATTTGAATATCTTTTTTAGGATGAAAGTAGTCATCTAATTTACTTTCACAGACTTTAAGATTTTCTCCACTGCCTTTAATAACTCCAATGAATTTTAAATCTGAATCAATAGATGCTAGCCCCGCATCCCCGTGACTATTGTTTACAGCAAGAACTCCACCTTTTTTTAGGTAGCGCTTACATGGTTTTGATATAAAACCAGCATAGAGGGAAATAATTAAGTCATAACTTTCATCAGGTTCATCTATTGGGATTTCATAGCTTTGGCCATAGAAGCGTAACTCAGGTTCATCTTCGTATACTTTTTGTTTACTAACGAGAGTAGTAACATCATCCATGTAATTGAAAAATTTCTTAGCATTTTTATCATTATCGACATAGGTAACAGATGGAAATTCAAAGGAAGCGTTAATATGGATAAACCCTCCTGGATACAAAACTTGCTTAGGACGACACCAATTAGAGAGAGCTGTGAAAGCAGCTTGCCGTGCTTTTTCTCCTCCGTAATATTTATCAAATAGTTTCGCTACGATTTCTTTGCCTTTGGACATTTTATTCTCCTTATGGGACGAAATATTAGCGAATAAAGATGTTTTAGTAAAATACGTTAGTTGAAGAAACCTATTTCCTTCTTAAACAATTGGATTAAAATGAATTTTTTTTACAATTTTAAAACCCTTGCCTCTGAGGCTTTTTTTTGTC
>JABJPQ010000490.1 GCA_018663815.1 Halobacteriovoraceae bacterium
CAACAAATGATTCCACTCGAGAGTCATGGAATTAAATTTATTTCCTTTGGAAATTTTATTCATGAAGATGAGCCCGTTGTGTGGCGTGGCCCAATGTTGGGTGGAGTCTTAAATCAGTTTTTCTTTGAGACTGCATGGGGAGAATTAGATTACCTTTTATTAGATTTACCTCCAGGAACAGGAGATGTTCAACTTTCAATGGTGCAAAATGTTGTCGTGGATGGAGCAATTATTATTTCTACTCCACAAGATGTAGCTCTACTTGATGCTAGAAAAGCGCTGCATATGTTTGATAAGCTTGATCTTCACGTTGTTGGAATGGTTGAGAATATGAGTTCATTTATTTGTGATGGCTGTGGAAAAGAGCATTATTTATATGGAAAAGGTGGTGTTGTCTCAGCCTGTGGTGAACTTGGTGTCGGCTTTTTAGGTGAAATCCCGATGAACCTAGACTTGAGGAAAAGCTGTGATTATGGGAAGCCATATATGACAAATAAAGAAAAGTATTCAGGAGAAAAAGTCTGGCAAAGTTATGGGGAAATAGCTTCTAAGGTAGACAGTTATTTTAATCCCGATGATAATAAGAAAAAAGGTATTTTAGCAAAACTATTTAATAAGCATTAAGGTAAAACTTGGAATTAAAGATATTTGAAATTCTAGAAGAACAATCTATTATCGGCTTCTCGGGAAAGTTAAATGTTTTAGACATTAATACCAAGGAGCAGTTTGGCTATATTGTTTTTATGGAAGGAAGCATTGTTAATGCTAAGAAGTCTAATCTTATGCCTTATAAAGCTTTGATGAATTTATTGTTAGAGAGTTATAATAATAGTCATTTAGATTTTATCGTGGAGCCAGAGCTTGTTACGAATGAAACAGTTAGCTTCTCTCTAAGTTTTGAAGAATTTAAAAGTAATGGTATTGAATATATAAATCAATATGAGCACAGTAAAGAAAATCGTCCTTCAGATAGTTTACAATTATTAATTAAGCCAAGTTTCTTATCTCAGGACGTTGAAATGACTAAATCGGAGTACAATTTATTATGTACTTTATCTGACTTTAGTATCGTTAAAGATGTTTATGAAAATAATGAAATGTTAGATTATGAAATTACCAATGCACTTATTTCACTGAGAAAAAAAGATGCTTTAAAAGTTGTTGACAAAAAATAAAGGAAAACTATGAAAACACAATCTCACAACCAAGGTGAACTGACAGAATTAAAAGTAAAAATTGAAGCTCAATTAGTAAAAGATCTTCAGTTAATGGCAGAAAATGCTGAAATTTCTATTGATGAAATTGTTGCTGTTTCGATCAAGAGGTTTAAATCATCGCATGCTGATTATATGGGTGTTAGGGTCGATTTTCCTTAGTCTTCATAACGTACGAGATCGTTTCAATTATTTTGTTGTAGGGAAATATTTACTGTCTACAAATTAGGCACTGTATAAAAATTTCTCAATTGAAAGCTGTTAAAATTCATAAAAACAGCTGCTTAGCCCTCATGTCGAGGGCCTTTTTTTTGGCACACTCCTTGCTTTATAAAAGGCACAGGAGAGAGAAAATGAAATCGTTAAAGAAGGCTTTTTATGGGACATTATTTTTAGGTGCAATTGGATTCGTGGTCTCAGGTAGTATGAATTCAATCGTTATCAATAAAAAAGCATTCTTAAAAAATGATCTCAATATTAAATTTGCAAAAAGACTAGATGATATGAAGGGTGAAATTGTTATTGGTCGTATGGCCGCTTCAATTCCATCATGGAGAACACCAACTAAATCACTCACAATAAAAAAAGAAGCTCCGGTCAAAAAAGCGATCAATAAGCGAGCCATCAAAATCGCAAATAAAATTAGAGCAAAACAAGCAATAACTCAAACAAATAATTTACCAGCAGCAGCAATCAAATCGACTCAACCACTAAGCTTAACAGGTGGGTTTTACAATAAAAAACCTCTGGATCAAACAGCGAGTTTTTCAGGTAATGCAAAGGTTACAGATGGAGTAATCGAAACTCTCTCTGTTACTCTACCTGATGGTGAATCTTTTTCTGTAAATTCAAATATTAGAATGGTTGGAAATGTTTTTGAATATGAAGACTCTAATACAAGGGAAATGAGAAGTGGTCTTTTTTATGTTGTAAAAAAAGGACATTACATGGTTACGCTCACAGATGATTCAAGTTTTAGTGGGATGAGACTGGAGTTTATGAATAATAAGGTGGAAAGAGAAGATAAGAAAATCAAGAAAAGCTGGGCAATGAATAAACAAAATGTAGAAACCAACCCTAAGCTTGATGTGAACAATTATGAAGATGATAGTTATGAAGCAGATCAGGTTGATCAAAAACGTGCAGAGTGGGCCGAAAAACAAGAGCAAGAAGAATTTGATAGAGAAAATTCTGAGCAGGATGATGCATCTGAAAATATTGACGAAACTGATTTTGCTAAGGCTCATGAAACAGAAGAGGACTTAGAAGATGATATTGTAAAGGTAGATGCTGATAAGATTAAAACTCTTGGCACGTTTGCTTTTAATTTTTAAAAAAAGAAATTAAAGGATCATTTATGAAAATGAATTTAGTCGCATTATTACTCTTAACATCTATGGCAACAGCAGCTTCTGACGAGGGCTTAAAAGATCTTTTATCTCCAGAAGAGTATAGTTCTATCGTTGAATATCAAATAGAAAAAACAAAAGAAGAATTAA
>JABJPQ010000374.1 GCA_018663815.1 Halobacteriovoraceae bacterium
AGAATAAATCCACTTTTTCCAATTTATCCTGATGGATATTACACAAATCCTGATTTTGATAGATCAAAGCCAACTCCAACATTTGATTATTTTTCTTATGATCTCATTGATAAAATCGCAGAAACAGGTTGCCAAAGTTTACTTGCAGGAATGGTGCGCTTGTCTCACTTTGGAATGAATCAAATGGAAAAAGCAACGGGAACAAATTTGAGAGATTTTTTTGTGAAAGGGAACCAGAAAGGTAACTTAGGAATTGCTGGCGCAAAGAGAGATTTTCATTATTCAGAAAAAGAAGTCAGGGCTTACTATGAAAGAATTCATGCTAAATGTATGCAATTAGGGGTTGAATTTACAACGTGCTATATTGGCAATGGAGAGAATATGTTTTGGAGCGATCAAGACTTATGGTCAAATAAGGTAGATTGCTGTAATGCCAAGAATAGAGTTAAGGGGTTTGGTAAAGATGCACGAGAATTAGAGTTTGATATAAGAAAAAAGGTAACGGGTAATAAATGCTCTGTGCCTAATATTGAAACCGATTTACATAAACCTTTTACTTTTGAAGAGAGCGATACAAAACCATTTATTTTCAAGAACAATTCTGTTGAAATTAATCCTGAGATAAAGCTATGACTAAAAAAAAGGTTTATACGGCCATTAATATTCAAACGCCAATATCTCAACTTATTTTAAATGGTGAAAAAACTATAGAGACAAGGAAATATAAAATCCCCGAAAAATACCTTGGCGAAGAGATGCTTCTAATGGAAACCCCTGGTAAAAGTGGGAAGTTTGAAGCTAGGATTATTGCAATAATTCGCTTCGATAGATGTTTTCAGTATAAAACAAAGAAAGAATTTTACAGTGAAACTGAACAACATCAAGTCACAAAAGACTCAATCTGGGCATGGAAAGATGGAGAGAAGTGGGGCTGGGACGTTAAGGTAATAAAAAAAATCTCCCCTCCCTTATTACTAAAAAATAAAAGGAAGGGAATTGTTTATACAAAAGATGTAACAATTTAAATTATGCTGCCATCTCTATGTCTGCATCATATAAGCCTTCAACTAAATCCGATAACTCAGCATATAGCTTAGAATACTTTTTTGCCTCTAGGTCATTAGTTGATGTAAGCTCTTTTGCTATCGCTGCAATTCTTTTTTCAGCATAGCTATCTCTGTTTACGACAATAGGTAACTGTTGTAATTTATTTTTTTTAACTTGTGAAAAGGCTTGCCCCTCTTCACTGACAAGCTCCCTGTAGATTGCAGTCATAAAGGGACTGTTCAAAACACCAAGAATATAAAAAAAGTTTATCTTTTTATCTTTTCGATGAATGGATAATAATGATTTTTGATTATAATATTGGGAATTATCATAAGCAGCAATTACTTGATCCGCAGTTTGTCGTATGAATATTTTTTCTCTATCCTCATACGCAACCTTATTCACTTTAAGCCTTGTTTTTTTATCTTCAACTTTTTGTTCTTGCTCAATGTTTTTCCAGTTGTGGCGTAAAAATTTTCGGCCCTCTGTAAGAAAAAATCTGTTAATATTTTTCCCTCTAAGTACAACATGGTCTTTTTTTGACTTTGCTTTATCAGCATCGTAAAAAACAGCGTCACCTAATTTTTTTCTAGAGTAGTCTAAGCCGCTATCAAAAATATCACAAATTTCACCCAGCTCAAAAACATCATCAAATTTCTTTAACTGTTGGACTGTTGAAAATAAATATTCATAATTGGGGTTTTCCTTTATATCTGAATAATTAATTTTCACTTTTTCAGTAGTTCTTAAAGATTCGTTGTCACGGGCTTCTTTTGCATCAAAGAAGGAAAGGCTCTTAGCTTTATTAGACTTATCCATAACAATTACAGTGGAAGGCGCACATACATCCTTGAAAATCCCATCCCCTAAATCGTGAACTTCCTGAATACCATTTTCAAGACAGTGCTTACGACTATCTCTACAGCCAATATGACTAAGTATTGAGCGAGGAATTACAAACCCAACTCTACCAAAATTATTTTTTTGAAACTCAAATGATCTTTCAATAAAAAACTTAAAGGTATCTATTAGCTTGTAGCTTGAGTGCGTGTATCTTTCAGATAATATTTCTGTTGTTGACTCAGAAAGCGTTGCTCCCCACGGGGGATTTCCCACAATTGCATCAAATTGTTTCACTTGCTTACAAAAATCCTTCTCTATATCAAACTCTTTCCATTTGAATTCAATTCCTTCCGTGACAAAGGATGCTTTTACTCCTTTATCCGCAAGTGTATTTCGGCAAACTAACTGATCCGAAAGTGGCTCAAGCTCATCGCCCTTCTGAGAAGAGTATATCCACAAGGAAAACTTGGCTAATTGCGTGGCCAGTGGGTTAATATCTGATCCATACACACAGTTCTTGATAACTTCTTTTTTGATCTTATCAAACTCAATAAATGATTTCTCTGACTTTGTTGAATCTTGGATATTTGTGATTATATTCTCAAGATACTTTACCACACCTATCAAGAAGTGCCCTGATCCCATAGCAGGATCAAGAACCTTTAATTTTAAAATATCACTAGGCTTTTTATCTTTTAGTAACGGGGCAATAGTTCTTTCTATTATAAAATCAACAAGGTAATCCGGTGTATAATAAGCTCCCGCACCTTTTCGATCAACATTATCTGAAACCAGAGCAAATGTTGTTCCTTTCTTTTTTAATTTGTACTCTAATAATCCTTCAAACAATGACCCAATATGGTCTGGGGATAGAATTTTATAATCAATGAACTGAAGATTCTTATCTTCATCATGGTCACAAGCCAACTTAAGAAGGGCTGAATTTAGAAATTCATCAGAGATATTATTTTCTGCATAAAATTCATCACTTCCAACCTCAAAAGGTTCATTCCCAAATCGGTGAACACCAATGCTTTCATCGCCTGTTTTTAATAAATTAAAAAGGTCATTTATATAGTTATATGTTCTTGGTTGATGTGACCAATTCTTACCTGATTCAAACTGCTCTTTAATTTCAAAACATTTTTTTCTTAACGACGACTCATAATAATCATCTTGTTTATTTACCTCAAGAAGGCCTTTTGATTCACAGTTTAAGACAAACATTAGCTTAAATAGATAATACATCGAATATTCGTAAACATCTTCAAGCTCTTCCTCTGATGGCTTTTTATTTCCCTCAAGAAACCCTTTGCAGATTGTATCAACAACTTTATATACTCTTTCACCAAGATTACTTTTGACTCTTTGAGAATAAAATTTACCATCATCAAATACAAAATCAAGAAAACATCTATCATTTAAAGAAGATTGTGGCTCGAAAGCTTCAACGCGGAAGAAATTAAAAAAATACTTAAACCGCTCGTAATCCCCAGCAGCTAGTATTTTTATTAAGTCAATTTCATAGTATGTTGTGTGCTTACTTTCTGATCGAGTTGAATATATTCTCCAATAACGTCCATCAGTCAAGACTCCCCATTCTTTGTCTGTCTGCTTTAGGTAATTAATAATTTGAAATGAAGGGTTTTTATTTGAAAAACCTTTTCCATCTAAATTTATTCCCCAATCCTTTGCATCCGCAACGGCAGTAGCTTTCTTAAATTTATTATTACCATTTAAATCTTTTGATTTCTTCCAATCCGAGAAATTAGAATATAAGCCATAATCAGGATAGTTATTAACTCCATGCTTTGATACAGTCTCTTCAAGTTCGATTGTCCAGCCAAGAGCTTCAAAAATTTTATCTATCCACCTGTTTTGCAATTGTCTTTCTTTATCACAAAATTTCGGAACATCTTGATCTAGGGATTCCCATAAGTCCATAATTGTCTGAAAGGCTTTGTTGAATTTTACAGCTTCAAACTCATCGACATTCCAAAAGGCATTGAGCATTTTTGTTGAAGAGTGTTTATAGTATTTCTCTAAGTTTGGAAGTCGGTCTTCCAAGAATGGATCAGAAAAAAGGCCATTATTATTATAATATAATGGTGTTTTTCCGGGGCCAAAATCCGTTTTCTCTACAAGCGTATCTTTTGCTGTTTTTGCCATATCATTTTCTCTCAATTTTATAAATTAATACAAAGTTCTTGTTTATACTGACGCTCAACGGACTTCTTTTTATTTGCTGTTGGGATCTGAACTTTATGTGCACAAAGACAGTCTGAGATTGAGCTATTATAATTGAACGTCACAACTGAATTTCTTTTGATTACTTGTCTGGGTTTTAACTTTAGAACTGACCTATCAAAATAGAACTCATTCCCTGTTGTATCAACAATAATTCCATTTTCATCTCGCTCACTCCACCAGAGAACTCTACCTATAAGCTCCATACCACCAACTCCTTTTGGAAAAATATTATCTTTTTATTTATCGGTGTATTTAGAACTCTCTTTAGGCCTACTCTTAATAACTTAGGTGGGAAAAATATTCCGTTTAAAAGTCTAGTGGAAGTGCTAGTTGCACTCTTTGTTCTTCAAACTTTCGTCTAAACTTAGGTACGGACTTTGAGACAGGTATAGAAACTTCCTTGGCTACTAAAACCTCACCACATTTACTTGAAATAAATGTAACCAGACTGTTACGATCAAGTTTCTGTCTCTTTTTTATAGTCAAAACAGATCGGTCAAAATAATACTCATTTCCCAGCGGATCACAGATAACACCATTTTCATCCTTTTCAGACCACCAAAGAACTTTTCCTAATACTTTACCATCAATCATAGTTGTACCTAGCTCCATACTATTAATACTTTTTGCATGATTAACCTGTCGGCATTTTTTAAGATAAAGTTGAGCATTCTTAACTATTTACAATCTTCATCCCCAAAACTACTAATTAACTCTCGCTACTTAACTATTAATCTTCAGAAACCCCCTTCATGGGCCTTTGGCTTGGGTGAAAGGGGGTCTTATGAAGACTAATGAAAATAAAAATCAAATTGAATTCGAACTACATTTAAAGTTTCAGGTGATGAACTATAAGTTTAAGTTCTCAACAAAGAAAACTTGGATTTATGTTTTTTTAATTATTGCAGTTAGGATAGCAATGATGATTTATAACAAGTCACCACCCTAAGTGGTTTTTTTCACCTTTTTTTGAATACTACGAAACTGTTGTTCTACTTCGTCGGTTTCTTCAACAATATCCATCGCCTTAAGGTAGTTTGTTAAGAATGATGATGACATAGACTCAATGAGAACTCCAAGTAGGTGTTCACTGTTTTCTTTTGTCTTCATATCTTCACTTATAGAAATCATAACGCTATTGTCAGGTTCCAGTGTAATGCGAACGAGATTGTCATCCTTCTCTCCGTACTTACAAACCATGCCTTTACGAAATGTCTCTACGAAAAAACTATACTCTTCTTTACTCGTCAGCTCTCTTTTTGCCTTTGCTTTTTCTAGCTTGCGCCAAGTCTCTTCTAAAATTTCAGCTTGAGCTTTCTTTAATTCTTCAGCAGAGGCAAAAGGTGTTCCCTTTAGCTTATCTTTAGTTATATTTTTTGGTTGTGCCGCTGTTGATCTAACGGGCTTCTTTTTAGTTTTAGCCATTCAAGTACACCTATCCTTTCATAGGATAATCTCCCAATATTTATGCCTTATCAAGAAATTTTTGTAAATTTTAGGTAATTTCCAGAAATTTCAACGAATTTATGACTTGTTTTTATTTAGTTTTAATGAAATTATTAGTCATGTGTGGAAATAATAGGTAATTCAAGGAAATTTAGGAGAATTATTGGAAACAAATCTGAGGAATATTATTTGGATTGATAAAAGCGAATCTATTATAGATGAATACATAGATATGTATGGGATTAAATCTTTAGCAAAAGTATTTCCATTTATAAGCTATAAGGAAGCTTTAAAATTTATAAGTGAAACAAACCAAAAGGTTGATTTAATTATTGCAAACTATTGTACTTTTTTTTGGGCATCTGCTCTCAAGGGAGAAGTAAACTTAAAAGAAGAGCCAGTTGCATTTGATTTCTTTAAGGCTATGGAAGTGAGACTTCCCAATACTCCATTAATTTTATTTTCAGCAATAGCTGATATGGACAGCCGAACTAAGCAATTTTGTTCAAATAAAAATTTTATTTTTCTTCACAAAGATCACGGTGAAAAATTAAACAGTCAGGTTCATGCCTTAATTGGAGGCCATTAATATGAGCAGTTATGTACTTGAAAGTGAAAATGAAATCGAAAGATTAGATTATCAATCAAAACAAAGAAACTACTTGCCTGAGAACGAGATTAACAAAGAGGACATTGTTCTTCCTAAGGGCGCAAGTGTATTAGATGCAGGCTGCGGTAGTGGTTTGTTTTCAAGGTATATTGCAGATCAGAACTTAGAAAATGATATTAATATTTATGCTATTGATTCTTCTTTAAAAAGGATTGAAGCTGCAAAGAAAAAATATAATAAATCTACTTACTCAAATATCTTTTTTAATGTTCAAGACCTTAGGAAGTTAACTTTAAAAGACAACTCTATTGATATTATTGTTTGTAGGTATGTATATGAGCATATTAAAGATATATGCCAAGAAGTTACAGACGAATTATTTAGAGTTTTAAAGCCTTCTGGAATACTATATGTCATTGATGCCGATGGTATTTTATATAACCTTGACACAGAAAATAAAAAATTAAATGAATATTTAAACATAATTAAAGAATCTGATTTTAATTATGAAGGAAATATTTGTAAAAAAATACCACGCTATTTACAGCGATCTGGATTTAGTAAAAATAATATATTCATTACACCAAAACCAATGCTCTTTTTTGAAAATACTGACCGAATATATGAAAAGAAAATATGGGATATGAGATTTGAACAAATCGAGGGCTTACTTGTTCCACTTTTTGGTGAAGAAGGATTCAAAGAATTTGCTGAACTTTATTCCCTTGAATTGCAAAATTCTGAGAACTTCCTTTATTATAGCAAGTTCATATTCAAGGCAACCAAGGTACAAGAGGGTTTGCATTGAATAATTTAACTGATCTGTCTTCATTCAAGAAAACTTCTTATAAGTCTCTGCTCAACGAATTATACTATTCCCTAGATAAAGAACACATATTTTTAGAAAGTGATATTTCAAAGAAAAAGATATTTTTCGATAAATACCGTGGATTATTCATTTCACTACAAAGAAAAAACGAAAGAGTCTCTGTAGAGAAACTTTCTTTAAAAGCTGATATTCCTCTTCGTAAATTGGCCTTGATAGAGGATGGAAAAGAAACATTGGATGATTCAGATTTTTTCAACCTATGCCATCTTCTTCAATGTACAAATGAGTCGAATATACTTCTTGAAAAACTGGAAGAAGCTTTTGATCCAGAAAAAAAGCAAGCGAGAAAGAATTTGGCAAAATCACTTAAAAACCAATTTGGAATTTCTTTTGCAGACCCAGAGAAATACAGCCAAGAAGAAAATGGTAAACTAATTAAACTTAACTTTTCAAAGAAGAAACAACAATGAATGTATTAATTGTAGACGATGAAAGCCAGATGTGTGAGATGCTAGAAGGTATTTTAAAAGATTATAGCAATAATATTCATATTGCTCATAATGGAAGTGATGGCTTCGATATATTCAATAAGTTTAATAAGACATTTGATTTAATTATTAGTGACTTCAATATGCCGATACTTAATGGCGTTGAATTTAGAAAAAAGATATTTGATTCAAATAAAGATTGTCCACCATTCATTATTTACACTGGAAACGTAGATGGTGTTATGAGGCAAGAGATAGAGGGAGAACTTCTCGCAGTAGTTTCAAAATCTGACATTGAAACTCTTGAAAAACATATTGTAGAAATAAAAAATAAAGTTTTAGGATCAACTAATGAATAGCATTAAAAAGAAAAGGCAGTTCCTTGATACAGTTGTTTGCACATATCATCATAATATAAATAATTCCTTGGCTAAAATAAAAGGCTCTGTAGATAAGCTAAAACTAAATGAAGATACTGAGTATTCTAAAGAGGTAACTAAGATCGAAAAAGGCATTTATGAGATCAAAGTCTTTTTAGAAAAATTAGAATCAGAGAAGAACTTCAACGAGGAAGCATACTCATCGGAAATAAGTATGCTTCTATTAGAAGATTAATAATCAATCCTACCCGTCCAAATAATTGGAACTGTCTTAAGTTTAGGACTCAATCTGGCAATATATCGTGAACATATTTCATACCTAAACAATGGTTACTGGACATTTACGCTGTAATGCGGTTTGTTATCTAAGCGTGGCCGAAACTTCGGCCACTTAAGAAAACTTCTATGTATTCAGATATACAGAGGTTTTTGAAAAGTTATATTTTCGTCTATCAAAAAATGGCCGGAGGATCGGACACTTGAAGATAGTTAGTAAATAGGCAAAGCCCAGTAACTTAAGATAGTTGGCAGCAAAACGCTTCACTTCCTTCAAAATGAGTGGCCGCACAGTCGGACATTCTCGCTCAAGCTCATGCTCAAATGCCACTTTTTCAATACTTAAGTCTGGCACAACAATTGCCTATGTAATGTACAGAAAGCCGAAAGGCAGTGAGGTAACAATATGAACTATAAAATTCTGATTGCTGATGACAAAAAATATGTCCTTAACAGTTTTAGGGAAGCATTGGTGAATCACCTTGATATCGAACCTATTTTTATAGAGAAGGGAAACGAAGTTCTTAAGCTTGTTAAACAAGACCCTTATGGCTTTGCTGTCATTGTCCTTGATTTTCATTTTGAAGGTGAACCTTTAAATGGAGCAGACATAGCCAAAGAACTTCTCTTATTGAATCCCAAGCTTTTAATTCTAATTTGTACTGGTGATGACTCTTCTGAAGCTCCAATCGCAAGTCTTCGTGCTGGTGTGAAAGATTTCATACAAAAAGGTGGAAATATTGAAGAAACAATTCAAAAAATAAGAAGCTATTGTAATAAATTTGATGAAACTAGAAGGATTATTGCTCCAACATCAAATAACAAAGC
>JABJPQ010000491.1 GCA_018663815.1 Halobacteriovoraceae bacterium
ATTCTATTTCTAATAACTTCAATTGATTTTTTTACGGAATTTTCTTCAATTTGAACTCTAAACTCGCGCCCTAGTGAATAGGTTAGCTCAGTTCCGTTTTCACCTGTTATTCTCAATGGAAAAGCAAAAAACTTTTTAATTAAGTTCTTTGCTTCATCGAGTTGGCTTATATCACTTAATATTATTGAGTACTTTGGATCCATTGGATCAATGGCCGTAAGTTTACCAAGCTCAGACTTAATATCTTCATCGTTTAATGTTGATTTAACTTTTGTAAGATAGTTTTTTACCTCGTCAGCATAGACTTTTTTGAAATCTATTCCAAGCACGAGATACAATCCCCCTTGTAAATCTAGTCCTAAGTTGATTTTAGATTTAACTGGAAACGAACTTTTCTCTGGATCAAGATTGAAAGCGGTAGGAATAACTGTCATCACAGAAACTCCAACGATGCACAAGAAAAAAATAAAGCGATACCACCAATTGCGATTCATTAACTAACCTTTGATTGTTTTTGTTTAAATAATAGTCCACAAAATTCTAAACAATTTTAAGCATTTGAGCAAACAAGTTTAGCTAATTTATGAATTTAGTTTTTAGATTCTGATTCTTTGCTCTGCGAAATAGCTTGTTCATCTTCTGGTTTATTTTGACTATGAGGAGGATCATCCGGAAATTGCTCCTCAAAACTAACTTTAGACTCAGGTTCCTGAGCCTTTATATCAGGGGTGTTGTTAGTAGGATTATGAACTGTATTTGTAATACCTTTCATCGCATCCTGAAACTCTTTAAAGCCCTTACCAAGACCTTTAGCCAGTTCTGGTAATTTTTTTGGCCCAATAAAAATAAGCGCAATTACTAAAATTGCAAGAATTTCCCCAACACCCAATCCAAACATATCTTACCTCTATATTAAGCTTTTGCTGTTTCTTTAACGGCTTTAGCTTCAAAAATGGGCTTAGTTGATCCAGCAACAAAAGATTTTAAGACCTTTAACTTTATACCACCATCAACTTCAAGTGTAACAACTTTATCTGTAATTCCATACACTTTTCCAATTAATCCTGACTTTGTGTAAACTTCTTCGCCTTTTTTAAGTTCAGAAATGTATTTTTTCTCTTGTTCCATTTTCTTTTTTTGCGGTCTTAGCATTAGAAAATAGAATACTAAAAAAACTAAAACAAGAGGTACCATACTCATTATCGGGTTTGGTTGTGTTGCAGCTGCACTTTGTGCGTGAGCAGTTGGTATTAATAAATTCATCATTATGTTCTCCTTAGATTATTTCCACATTTCATTTGTGTAGTTTTTATAAAATTCTTTATAATATTCGTCAAACTTATCTTCAAAAATTGCAGCTCTAGCCTCTCGCACCATATTTAAATAGAAGTGCAAATTATGAAAGCTTATAAGCTGTCCGGCCAAGTATTCCCCAACATTGTATAGATGTCTAATATAGCTACGTGAATAGCGCTTGCATACTTTACAGCTACAACTTGGGTCTGGTGGCAGCCCATCAGCAATAAAGCGCTGCTTTTTTACATTTAAAGGACCATTTTTAGTTAAAAACTGCCCATTTCTAGCATTTCTTGTTGGAAGCACGCAATCAAACATGTCGATACCTGCGCGAATACCATTTAAAACATCAATGGGCTTACCAACTCCCATTAAATACCTAGGCTTATCTTGGGGCATCTTAGGAGTAAATGAATTTAAAAAGGATACCATTTCTTCATTTTTCTCACCAACACTCAAACCACCTAACGCATAGCCTGGAAAATCAAGTTCTATGAGCCGTTCCATACATTCAGTTCGAAGATCAACGTGTAAGCCACCTTGAATAATTGAAAAAAGATTTTGATGAGGTTGCAGACCGTAATCTTTACAACGCTTAGCCCATCGAAGAGTTAGCTCCATTGATTCTCGCAAAGTTTCTTTTGTAGCTGGAAGTTTAGGGCACTCATCAAAAATCATTACAATATCTGAACCTAGTGCTTTTTGAATTTCCATGGATTTTTCAGGCGAGAGCATATGATACGAGCCATCAATATGAGATTGAAACTTTACCCCCTCTTCAGTTACTTTATTAAGATCACTCAAGGAAAAGACTTGAAATCCACCTGAGTCAGTTAAAATGGGTCGATCCCAGGTCATCCATTTATGTAATCCACCCATTTTCTCAATCAGTTCATGTCCTGGGCGGAGGTATAAATGATAGGTATTGCCTAAAATAATATCCGCATCTAGCTCTTCTAGATCCTCTTGCCACAAAGACTTAACAGTAGCTCTTGTTCCAACTGGCATAAAGATAGGAGTTTGAATTACACCGTGGGCAGTTTGTATCTCTCCGGCCCTCGCTTGTTTAGATTGTGCTTGTAAGTTAAATATTTCCACTTAACACCTTCATCTTAAAATTAACATTCCATCACCATATGAAAAAAAACGATAATTGTTTTCAATGGCCAATGCATAGAGATCCAAAGCTTTTTCTCTACCAATAATCGCACTGACCAACATCAAAAGAGTTGATTTTGGAAGGTGAAAATTTGTGATTAAACCTCTGATTGATTTCACTTCCTTACCAGGGTGGAGAAAAATATCTGTGCTATGAGGTGTTGCCCCTTTTGGCAAAGCAATTTTTTCTTTACTATAACAAGATTCTAGAACTCTTAAACTTGTCGTACCCACCGCAATTAAGTCTTTGGCCTGATTGATAATATCGAGTTGATCCCCTTCAATATCAAAATATTCTTGGTGCATTTTATGCTCTAAAATATTATCCGTCCCAACCGGCTTAAATGTCCCGGCCCCTACATGCAAAGTAACAAAAGCTTTTTTTATGCCTTTGTTATTAAGGGAGTTAAAAATATCTTGGGTAAAATGAAGTCCTGCAGTTGGTGCAGCTACTGAACCTAATTCTTTGGCGTATACCGTTTGATAGTCAGAAATATCTTTTTCATCTGCAATTCCCTGTCTAATATAAGGGGGAATTGGAATATGCGCAGTTCTTTGGAAGAACGACAATAGTTCATCATGTTTAAGGTTAAAGCTAACTAAAAAATCACCCGCTTCACTTCTTTTTTCAATAGTCGCAATAAGTTCATCAAATTTAAACTGATCCCCAATATTTTTCTTACCGTTGGATCGCAACATGACAGAATACAAATTATCAGTGGCTAATAAAGACAAAAGAAATAACTCTATTTTTCCTCCGGAAGCTTTTTGACCTAAAAGACGACAAGGAAAAACTTTGGATTGATTAAACACCAAGGTGTGATTTGGACTTAGAAACTCAGCTAAATATTTATATTGAGTATGCGTAATCTCACCTGTTTGTTGGTTATAAACAAGTAATTTTGAATTATGTCTTCCCATAATTGGTCTATCCGCAATTAAACTTGCATCCAGATCAAAATCGTATGACTCTTTGAGTAAATCAAGGTTTTTCATTCGCTGATTTCTAACATAGAATATGAGTTATGAGAATGTTAATTTTATTAAGCTTACTTAGTTACTCGGCAATAGCTTATGACCCAAGTCTTGTTGCTAAGGATATGAAACTTATTCAAAAAAAATTTATGCCTATAACAAATCCCTCAATAAAGGCCAATATCGCGAAAATAAAGCGTGAAAGAGAAGACTCACCCGTAAAAGCAGTCACAATACAAGATTTAGAACAGCTTTATTTTGGTCAAGACTCTATTAGTAATAAGATGGCCGCACCTAAGAAAAAAAGATCTCGAACGTTTAAGTAATATTTGTTTAAGTGCAAAATTGTTCCTACTTCCAACTAAAAATTCACCTAATTTAATCTCAAGTTAATGTCTGTCGAAAAGTAACATAACAAATTAGGAGAGGATTTTGGGTAATACAAAGCTTAGGCTACAACTAATACTAGTGATATTTTTAGCTCTACTGCAAAGTTGTGAATCACCAAAATCTGGTGCTGATAATACGCCTGTAGCTGAAATTGAAACACCAACAAATCCAACAGATCCAGATGATACCCCAATTAAAACTCCTGAACAAATAGCGGCGATTGAACTAAGAAATAGTTCTCCCTTTATTCTGAATAAAGTTCAAGTTGGAAACTCTGATGATATTACTTCAGATCAAGAATTAATTGTCATTGTGGATGATCGATGTCGCTTGGAGCAAATTGCGAATGACGGCCTTACACCCATTGATTATTTTACTCTCCCTGTCCCAAATGAAAATGCGATGGACCTACTTATTCCTGTTCAGGCTTATTCGATACAACTAAACTCAGATGTCAGAATAGAGAACCTAAGTGATAATATTAGTAATAACCCTTGCATCGTTGGTATTTCCCACGAGAGTTATCTAGAGACAACAGCTTTTGATGACACCATTTTTTCAAAACAAGATTATTTAAAACAAATAAACTTTGCTAAAAACATAGATTTCTTTCAAAAAAACACAACAGAAAAAATTGTTAAAATTGCTATCTTAGATACAGGAATTGATTTAGAACATGAAGAATTCTCTCCAAAATCATTTTCAACACAATTAGTGGGAACAAACTTTATAGATCCTAACTCGCCTGATTTTCCAGAGGAAGGAGCAAGTTATCATGGAACTTCTCTAACTGGAATGTTAGTGGCAGATTCAAATAATATGCAAGGAATTGCCAGTATGAATCCTGGTAATTTTTTAATCCTTCCGATTAAAGTGGCTAACGATCAGGCCATTACGTTATGCTCTTCTTTAATTAATGGTGTTTTTCGAGCTGTGAACGCCGGTGCTGATATTATTAATATCTCTTTAGGTAAAAAGTTTTCAGAAGATGTATTTCATTGTGGATCAGCTCTAGCAGATGCAACTAATAGAGCAATTCGAAGGGGCGTCTTTGTAACCATCGCTGCAGGAAATGCAGAGTATAATGAGTTTGGTGAGATGATTCCCCCAGTAAAAATTGAATCTCCCCTAGAGTTAAAAATTGGGAGTAAATGTTTATACTTTCCCTCTTGTTTAGCACGTAAATTTCGAGGAATGGTTACTGTCGCTTCATTAGATGAGACATATAAAGATCTCGCTGACTTTAGTAATTATGGTGACGTAGAAATAGCTGCCCCTGGTGTTGGAATGACAACCCTTAAAAAAGCAAATGCCTATGGAACAGTAGCTGGTACTTCTTACTCCGCTGCGCTAGTAACAGGTGCCGCTGCTTATATTATCGGCTTTGCCAAACAAAATGGATATACTTATTCACCTTGGCTGGTGGAAGATATTTTACTTAACTCTGCTGCTAAAGCAGATAGCCTAACTGATAAGGTCATTGCTGGACGTTATCTTGATCTTTCATCTTTAAAAAAATATTTGCTA
>JABJPQ010000340.1 GCA_018663815.1 Halobacteriovoraceae bacterium
TAATAGCAAAAGCTTTTATTTTATAATCACAGGTGGAATACCAACCAATTTTTCGAAGAAAAGCGATATTGATTTAAAGGACTTGATTGATGGTTTTATTACAAAACCATTTACTGAAGAGACCATTTACAGTGCTCTTTCTCAAGTTGATAATAAAGAATGGACTGCTTAAAGAACCATAAAAATAATCACCTATAAGATTATATCGAATTTAGCACTGACTCTTTTCCATCTACAACCCCACATTCCTCCTGCTCCAACCAAACCACATAAGGCCCCTTTGCCAAAGAAATTGTTCGTTTAAAAAGCTTAGTCTTTAGAACGACAAAATCACTCACATCCTCAATCTTTGTCGCAACTCGAATAATACCATCATTACTTGATTTAACTTTTCCACTCTCCATTGCAGACCTCCAACTCACAACATAATTCGACAAATAAGGAGTATAGTTTATTTCTTTACTCACTTTACACCTAAACTGAAACCTTGCGACTAATCTGGTCTTTTTTTCTCTGGCGCAAACCAGTGTTTCAAAAATAAAGCTAGCGGGACTTAACTCACTCCCTATTTTTGCTTTACAACTTTTTTCAGAAATTTCAATACCAACACCAATTGCTTTACCAAGACCCTGTTCTTTCAACCTTTGTTTTTTATCATACACTTCTTCAGCGGAGTATCCCTCTCGAGTAAATTTGGGCTCTAATACTCTGGGCTCATTCGCGCAACTACCAAGTATAATTAGGGAGATTGTTAAGACTATCATCAACTAAGTTTAGCAACTCTTAGGCATTTATCAATAACAAAGGTTTTAAATTGATTTTAAATAGTTAATAAATTTAGTGCTAACTCTTATGCTATATTGTTTTTACAACATCGATTTAAGTATATCCTTTTCGCATTTTTTAACTGAAGAACTAGGTTTCATTTTTTTAAATTTGAGTGCATTTTTTTTAAGTTTTTTTTCAACGCCATCTACAACCTTCATATACATTCCCCCATACCCATCCTGGGCCATATCAATTTGTGGATCCCATGCCCAGTCTTTTGGATTTAAACCAAGTTTTTTGGCTACATATTCAATTGAGAAGGCATCTAGGTTTTTACTTCCTCTTGCTTCTAAGGTTTTTTTAAGTTCTTCTTTTAGTGTATTCCTTGTATATTGCGTTTTCATTTTGGATAGCCTTAATCTTTGTTTTTTTAGCATCGTTTCCAACAAACCTTTGACATTTTTTTTAAAAAAATCTCTTTCATCTTCAGGCAAAGTTAGTAAGACTTCATTACTTGTCAGTGATTCAACGACATCATCAAGGGTTCCATAATCCAGTTCTTCATCAGAGAGTTTTTTTAAAAACGCGACATATTTCTCTATTCCTGAACTAGTGACGAGATCATTTATTACTCGTTCCTTATGTCTATCAGCGATCATTTTTCCAAATGCGGTATTAACATCAGATTGCCACATCGCATCCAAATCATCAGGCAAAGCCTTACTCACTAATTTATGTTTCTTTAACTTATCCAGAATTTTCTGCTGAGAAACCCAATTATTTTTATCATGGTGATTTTCACCTATAACCCCTCTCCAAATTGGGTATCTTCCAGGCCATCGATAACGAAACCTTCCTTTTCCACCATGACAGTTTGAGCATTTTTTTTTCGAATCATGTTTAAAATACTCATTAGGGTCTTCAATATAATTTACTTTTGTAACTCCATACTCTGCTAATTCAATTACTTTTGGCTCTGCAATTTTTCCATTTGGCAAAGGCTCAGTGATTTCAATAAAACGAGTATCTTTATCTTCTAGAGAGGTTGAAATAGTTAAAGTAAAGCCTGTTTTATTATCACTATAAACTAACCTTGGGTTTTCCTCACTTACACTTGAAGAGACTGAGGACCTAGACTTCACGACAAACTTTATCGACTCTTTGAACTTATTAGGTAGAATACTAAGTAGTTCTTCTCTCGTCTTAATATTGTTTTTTTCCATGTATTTTTTTAGCTTTTTCCAGCTTAGAGGCTCTGATAGGCCTCCCCTCGCACTCACATTTGCTGTTATGATGACTACTAGGACTAAGATACAAACCTTCAACACACTTGTTATGTGATGGAGTCGTTTAGCCTTATTTACGTTTGTTACCTCTTTTCTTAGCTTTATCATCTATACTTTTATCGGAATTGTAGATGAAATAATTAAATGACTCTCTCAAAACCCGAGTAAACCCCATTTACAAAATATGCAATTTGAAGGGGCCTGCAATTCTAAAAGATAATTACCATAAAACAATTATCTAGCCCTGATCTTCTGCTCACCTTGAAAATCTTAATTGTTGCGAATAAGTGAGTTAATTACTTTTAACATACAATCGTGTTTAGGCAATGCCCTTGCCATCTTCATTCTTTCACTCGTGGAATAAAGTTTGTTGGCCGCAATTCTTGTTAAAGCGTTTCTATCAACTTCTGAAAGCTTACTTGTAGAAATGAGTAAGTTTAATTTCTCTGTTGCGAGTTTAGATATTCTCATAAAAGTCTTTCGAGTAACTTTTTGGTCAAGTATATGTGAATCGATTAATTTGTCTAGGTCTTCTATACTCTTAACTTTACTCATCGATAGTTCAACGAGTTTTGCAAAATCATCATCAGATGATACTAAAGCAGATTTTATCTTTAATACCTCTTCTATTGATAAATTATATTTTTCAAATACCTCTGCAGTATTATGAAATGCTTCAAAGAGCTTTGATCTAAAAAAGTTTGTACTTTTCTCCGGATAGCTTGTGATTAACTCTATATACTCTTCTTTAGTTAAATGAGTAGTCGAACTAAGGCTTGTCAGTTCAGACTCGATTCTTTTTGCCCAATTAGCTTCTCGATTAAATAGGACCTTTCTCATTTCCTCTACTTTAAATTGTACTAACTTTATAAATTCTTTCTCTGTTTCACTCAGTCTACGTTTAACTTTCTCTTTTTTACCATACCATCTCCACTTCATGAGTGGTTCTCCTTCCGAATCAAGCTCAAGGAGGTATTTATTAAAAAAAGTTTTACTCATAATCGCTTGATCATCAATATTCTCAACTAATTTGTGATTTACATGCCAGTCAAGTAACACCCACTCATTTTTTTTAGGTGAATAAACCAATTGCTCAGCATGAAAGTCTCCGATTTGTTTAAAGTAAGCACTACGTTCAGCAAACTTCACAAGAGCTTTATATGCTTCTTTCAACTCTTCTTTAGAAATTCCTTCTGGGTGAGATAGTAGTTTTTTTAAATCAAATTTGTGATTAATTTTTTCGACCAAAATATATTGTTCATCATGACTTTCATGAATCCTAGGCACAGGAATTCCATACTCCTTCAACTTATTGTACCCATCAACAAAACTACCTAACAGTCTCCGACTAAATTTAATATCAAACTCTTTTTTCCCCCTTGGCAACCTGAGGGCATAGTCTTTACCATTTTCAGGATCTGTAACATCTAGAATAATAGTTGTGTCACCATTACCAAGATATTTATTCACAACAAAAAAGCGCCCCTCACTAACAAAGATTTTATCACCGGCCTTAACAACCCCCTTTGAATATTTAAAATCGGTACTATTATAACTTGCCTCATAAATTTAAATATCTTTTGCAAACACAGTTAAAGTAGCTGACAATAAAAGAAAGATAAAAATGAGAAGTAACTTTTTTTGCTTCATATACAACTTTATCGTCATTCACAGGAAGCTTCATTAGTTTACCTTAGATCGGCAACTCTAAACAAAGGTATGAACTTAAACAAAAAAATTTCAGAGCAAGGTTGTAAGTGTGTATTTTTAACAGGTTAGAAAGTTAAGACTTTTATAGATTCAATAAATTTGTTAAATTTAAAGTCTCAAACCTACATTAATGGACTTGTATGATCAGTTTAAAGACGCTTTCAAAAGAAGTTGCTAAAGAAAAAAGGAAAATAAAATTCATCAGTACTTTCGGTTATTTATATCCGATTGTAATCCTGCTGTTCATTATTCTCATTATTGGATTTTTAATCTTATTAATTGCTAATCGAACCGGTGGAACAAGATTACTAATTAAGCTCGTTATTATCATGTGTATTTTTAGTTTTTATATTTTAAAGGCTTTCTTTGTTAAAATTAAACAGAGTGATAATAAAAGCATTCTTCCTGACAAATACAGATTAAAGTTCCAAAATTCTTTTAAAGCTTACTTTAAAGATTTAAAAATCTCCCATATCGAGTTTAATAATGATTTAAATGCAAGTATCACTCAAATTCCAACGGGTATCTTTGGAGGTTATCAAAACAGAGTTCAGATTGGGCTCCCTTTAATGATGACTCTCTCCAAAGCTGAACTCGCAACAGTATTATTACATGAGCTCGGTCATATTCAGGGAGACCATGGAAAATCAGGGCACAAAGAATATTTAAGGTATCAAAGATACGAAAGAATTTATGCTGTTTTAGCAGAAAAAGCAGGTATTCTAGCTAAGTTTTATAACTGGTATTTCCCTTACTACAGTCGAGTTTCTTTCTCTCTCAGACGATTAAATGAGTTCGAAGCTGATTCCTATGCTGTTTTAAAAACTGATAAACAATTATTTGGAAGAACTTTGTTTAAGATCGCGGCTATAGATGAATTATTTAATGGTCAATACTTTGGTTCTGTGTGGTCAAAAACAAAAGAGGATAAGAATCCGCCTAAAAATGTTTATTCTTATTTTATCAAAAACCGTGCGCAGGTAGAAGAGAAACAAGCTGAGTTACTCCAAAAAATGGCCATGGATAACTTTGAAAATGATCAAGAAACGGAGTTTGATTCTCACCCTAGTACAAAAGCAAGATTGAATGCCATCGGTTATGAGCTAGAACCGTGGACTATCAGTGAAAAAGCTGCTATCGAAGAGGTATTTTCGGAGCATGAAACGCTAGAGATCATGGATATTGTTAACTCTCAATGGCTAGACTCCGTCAAGGCAGATTGGAAAGACCAGTACGAGTATTACCAAGAAGCAAAAAAAACAATCGAAAATTTTGAAAGTAAAGGTTTTGAAAATTTAAATAAAGGTGAAGCAATAGATTACCTAGACAAGAAAATTCTTTTCTCGGACCAAGAAGAGTCAAAGCAATTATATGAGAATATTTTTCACAAATTTGATTGGTCAATTGCTGCTTACAACTTAGCCTTTATTGAAATTCATCAGCAAAACTATGCTAAATCTTTTGAGTATTTTAATATTGCCCTTAATGCTCGCCCGACATTGTTTGAAAATTGTCATCATGAAATTTCATTTTTATGTTCAAAAATTTATCCTGATGACCCGGAAGAAGCGGACGTTCAGTACCAAAAGCTCTATACAGCGTTCTGCGAATTAAACCAAGTCAGTGCCCAGGATCAATTAAACCCTGCCAAAATTAGCAACCTTAACAACGAATACTTCCTAGACTTTTTTCAAACTCGTCCAGAAGTAAAAGCATTATATCTTGCGGAAAAACCTGGAAAAGATGAGGACGAATTCATTTCTATTATTGGTATTGATTATAATCGTTATCACAACAATGTCCCAATCAGTGAAAAAAAATGGGAGGACAAATTTCATAGTGAATTCGCTATTAAATATCCTCAATTTAAAAATGGTATTATTATTTTCTTTAATGGTCTAGACGATAAGACAAAAGATTGGACGAATTTGGCTAATCAAGAAAATTTATTCTATAAAAATCAAAAAAAGAAAGGGTGGTTTAGTGGGAAATAAACAAATTATATTATTTTCAAGTATGAGTTGTACGAGAAAAACTTCTTACGGTTCATCATTGACCTCTATAACTTCATCTGGATGATTTGCAACTCCAATATAAATTGAGTCCTTATCAAAGCCCCTTCCAAGTCTCATGTACCCTTGAGTTAACTTACCATTAAAAAATTCTAAATTATCAAGCACCTCTCCCTCGTTATTAGACACAAGACTACCCAACATACTTACTAAACACACTTTATCCACTGCCTTCGTTGACCCTACCTTTGAAGATGAAGAAAGAATATTACCCGGCCAAAGCAGTGCCATCGACATAATTACTCCGAGCAGAGTATCTAAGTTACTAGCTTTTTTTCTTAATCTTGAGTTCATACAAAATACTAATCGGCTCAAAACTCAAACTTTTAAATGGAAGTGGTCTAAACTATTACGGAGTAAAAAAATGGCGCGGCGTGAGGGATTCGCCCCCCGACCAATTGGTTCGAAGCTCCTTGAGCATACTTAGGCATCTTCAAGTGTATCCAAAAACAAAATATCACAAACGTAATCAATTAAAAA
>JABJPQ010000494.1 GCA_018663815.1 Halobacteriovoraceae bacterium
AAAAAGTTTTCTACCGAAGAGTTATGGTATCGAAATTTATTAGATTTATCTACTGAACAGCTGTTTGAAATTGCGGGCCAAATTGATTTTGACCTGGAGTCAGCTTTAGAGATTTATCGTGAACTAAAAACACCGAATAATTTAGAAGTTGAAACAAATGAACAACAAGATTTGACATTTAATGGAAGCAATATAAAAGCTATCCTTCAAGATGAAGAAAAAATAAAAAAAGAAATTCCATTTTATCGTTATCGTGACTCTCAAGAGAAACTTGCGCTTAGAATTGGTCAGGCTTTTACAAATGGTATTCATGCACTTATTCAAGCACCGACAGGGACAGGAAAAACTTTAGGTTACTTAGTTCCTGCAGCTCTTTTGGCTAAGTCTAAAAAAGAACAAGTTCTCATCTCAACAGGGACTAAGGCACTTCAAAATCAAGTTGTTACTAAAGATATTCCTATTTTATTTAAGATGCTTGGATTACAAGAAGGAGATCTTAATGTTCTACGTTTGGTGGGATCTCAAAATCATTATTGTGAACTACTATATCGAAACGAGCAACAAACACAAGATACGATGCTTGATTTTAGATCATTTGATGAACGGCTAGCATTTGCTTACTTTGAAATTGCATTTTTTTATAACTTAAGGCTAACGGATTTTGCTCAAATTATTACCAGAGATAATATTCCCTATGTTTTAAAAAGAAAATTTTTGGCATTCGCTGAGCTTGAAAAAAGTATTCAAGTTGATTATAAGTCCTGTACGGGTCATAAATGTCCTTTTAAGAATGAGTGCACTTATATGCAAGGTTTAAAGTATGCGAAAGAGGCAGATCTTATTATTGGAAATCATTCTTTACTTCTTTCATGGCCACGCTCAAACGAAAAACCCCAACATATTATAATTGATGAAGCTCATAAGCTTGAATCTGAGTCGACTCAAGCTTTTACGCAAGAATTAACCAGTGTAGAATTAGAAAACTTTGGAAAAAATTTACCTTCAATGGTGGCTCCTGTTTATTATCTAGCGGGTAATGAAAAAAATGGGCCAGAGCTCACCGCATTTATTAAAAAAGAAATAGCAGCTAGTGCAAAAATGATTCAAGAAAATATTATCAATCTTGGTGAATATATCGAACGTTACGCAAAAAAACGCCAACGCTATACTGATATCTATTGGAATGAGTTTCCAATGTTTATTCAAGATAAATTAAATAGTAATATGGAAGTGAGTATTTTTAATCATATTGATTCCTTGAGATTTATCTTTAAAGGTATCCACGATATAGTGGCACCTATCCTAGGGAAATGGGAATTAAATTCTTTAAAAGAAGATAATGAGATCACGGCTTATACCTTATTTGAGTCTTTTGTGTCGCATATTGAGGGTTCGGTTGAAACCTTAAATAATTTATTAGATAACGGGGTAGAGCGAGCAGGTTCAGTTAAGTTTCATGAAGAGTATGGGTTTATACTCACGAGTGCTCCAATAAATGTGGGAGAGCTCTTTTATGATCAAGTGATGAAAGAAGCTCACTCAGTTGTCTTCACATCTGCAACGTTAGCCAATCACGATGGCTCAAGTGGAATGCCACAAGTGGAGTGGATGACTGGGTATAATTTATTGCCTGCGGAAAAAAGATTTCAATCCGGACTTTTTTTGGAGAATAATTACGATTACAAAAATAATGCAAAGGTTTATTTGTGTACAGATACACCTTCTTTATATGATGCAAGTTTTGTCCCCAATACATTAGAAAAGCTGGTTCCACTTATTCGGGATTTAGGTGGCAGAACGTTATTGCTCTTTTCTGCTAGAAAACGCTTTGATATTGCTTGTGATCTTTTATTACAAGCCTTTGAGAATGAAATACCACTTTTTATTCAAGGGCTTGGTAAAAATGTTGTTGAGGAGTTTAAAAAATCTAATCACGGTATTTTAATTGGAATGGAATCATTTGGTGAGGGGATTGATATCCCAGGGGAGAGTTTGGAGTTTATCTATATAGATAAGATTCCTGACCTAAGGCAAGATCATGTCATTCAGATGCGTAGAGATTTTTATGATGCTAACTTGGGCAATGAGTTTAATGATTATTTTTTAGCACATCGAACGAGAGCATTGCACCAGAAACTGGGACGCCTGATTAGGCGAGAAGAAGACAAGGGCTGCGTGATTGTTACTGACTCCAGGCTTGCAAGGTGGAAAGGCAGAACTTTAGAATCTTTTAGAGGCATGATGAAGCCGTATGATATAAATATCGTGAAGTTTGATGATGCATGTGAAAATGTAAGAGATTTTTTAACCTAATTTTCTGTCTAAGTTTTTGAGTGTTTCAATACTTATCCTTAAATCTTTGCCAAATATGGCTTCATAGGGAATAAAGTAGTGTTTACTCAAGAATATTTCATGGTCATCGTCAATAATACTTCCATTCTTATTAACTGATAGAAGTTTACAATGGGTTGCTTTGAGATCGATATCATTCACCATAATACTTTGTTGCTCTAGTTTTTGCATTTCAATATAAATAGTTTTTTCTTCAAACTCACCAACATAATCCCAAATATTATTTGAGTGGAGTAATGTATAAGGTGTTCTTTGAACAGAGTCGATCTTTTTTTGATTGACCATAATCATAGACGTTGCAAAGCAAGGAGCAGCAATATGCGGTAAACTAGTAATTATTCTTTCAAAAGAACTTACTTCTTGTTTGTTTTTGAAAATATAAGAGTATGTTTTATCTTTTTGATTGATCTGAAAAAGCTCAGTACTCTCTTTTTCACCCAGACGACGAGTTATTTTAACCATCATGGGGTCAAATTTATTTGAGACTTGATACTCGATATTAATTTTTAAAAACTCACCGTTTTTAACTCTACTTAAAACCTCTGAATGAAAGACTAGTTCGCCTTGGCGCCCCTCAATTCTTTCTACATAAAAATTTTCCTGGGTATAGATTTGATCTGAGTTAAAGTAATTATATTTACCGATTAATATTTTTTCTGTTCTGCTCATATGTTTATTTTCTATTAAAGGTTAGATTTAATCAAACTTTTTCAATGATATTACCGACTTTGATTGTCAAAATATTTCAAAATATGATATT
>JABJPQ010000555.1 GCA_018663815.1 Halobacteriovoraceae bacterium
AGAAGCCCCCGCGCTCTTCGAATTAGTGAGCTCGAAGTGAGGGTCAGCATATGGGAAAGTAACAATGACATTCGTCCCCTGGCTCTCCTGACTTTGAATATCAAGAATGCCATTGTGCTGTTGGACAATGCTGTGAGAAATTGATAATCCGAGCCCTGTTCCTTTGCCGGGTTCCTTTGTCGTGTAAAAGGGATCAAATATTTTATCATGATCTTTGATCCCAGCAGAAAATCCCGAATCCATGACGATTATTTCAACAAATTCATCATTTTCTCGTGTGGATAATTTTATCCATTTATGACTTTGTCCTTCAATAGCATCAACAGCATTTTTTAATAAATTAATTAAAACTTGTGAGAGCTCCCCCTTATCAGAAAGTAATTGAGAATCTGTCATATTATCAATCAATTCAACATCATGAGTTTTAAGTTTAATATCAATCAAAGGATAAACAACAGATCGTAATTCCGTTATCGAAAATTGTTGAGACTCAGCCTCGTCTTTAATACGTGATAGATTTTGCATACTACTAACTATTTGAGCGATCCTATTATTAGCGCTACTAGCAGAGTTTATTATTTCTTTCAGGTCTTCAGTTGAAGTATCTGGACGAGATAAAAGTTTTTTAAGTTTATTTAATTTTCCTAAAGAAACGGTAAGTGGGTTATTTATTTCATGAGCAATTCCAGCGGCCATCTCCCCTAAACTTGCGAGTTTTGCATTTTGCATATCTTTGATTTTTTGTTGTTGCAGTTCTTTTTCTATTTCAAATTTATCCTTTACTTCAAGACCCATAAAGTAAGCATTTTCATACATTAAATTAAACTGTTTAATCGTTTTATAAAGAAGAAGAACAAATATAACCGCGGCCATGACAATAAGATATGAATTACTCTTGTCCTCAATAAGCGTTTTTATGGCATAAGTAACGTTAATACTTGTACAATAAAAAATAGCTGTTTTTTTTGTTGCAACAAATGCAATGGCTCCACCAGACGCCATCCCAAGTAATAAAATAATTAAAAAAACCTCGCTACTAGGATTGAGTAAATTAATCATAAAGAATGGAACTAATGCCCACAGAGCTGCAACATAATTTACTGTGCCCAAATATAGCTTAAGCCATTTTTGGGCAGTGTACTTATTGGGGTTTCTATCGTAATTTAGCTTTATAAATATTCTAACCCCACCACCAACTAATGTTAAAAAACTCCAACTCGCGATAAATACTGTATCTATTACTCCAAAAAAATAATAAGTTAAAAAAAGGCAAATAATAACACCTAAAATTGCCGGCCCTAAGGCCCCACTCATTAACGTTTCTAACTTGTTTTCTATCAACGTCAATTGTTTTTTTTCTTTAACGACTAACTTCTCCATACAGACTAGTCGTCTGATATACTTAAGAACTTAAGAGATCATGAACACAAGTGAATAAAAATGAATTACTTTTCTAAATCTGGACGATATTTATGGGTAACTTCTAATGATGATTGTAACTTAAACTTTATAATTTTTTTATGATTCCCACCAGTAAGCTCTTCAGGAGCATTGACCCCGTCAAACACTTTTGGTCTGGTATACAAAGCATATTCTAGTTTATTATTAAAAAATGATTCATCGTGAGCTGAACACTTATTACCCAAAACTCCAGGAGAAAACCTCATGGCTGAGTCAAGGATAGTCATTACGGCCAACTCTCCACCTGTTAAAATATAATCTCCAAGGGAAATAAATTGATCTATGTATTTTTCCATAAATCTTTCGTCAATACCTTCATAACGGCCACAGATAAAAACAAGATCTTTTTTTGAGTCTATGGCCAAATAATTTTGAGCAAATTCTTGGGCCATAGGTTGATCCCAAGTCTTTCCCCGAGGTGCAGGACAAACGATATGTAATTGCTGACGATAATTTTCTTCATCATAGCCACCGGTCCTCACGACCCCCGCAATAAGTGCTTCTTTTAAGACATCTGCTCGCATAACCATACCAGCTCCCCCACCAAACGGTGAAGCATCTACCCCCTTAAATCCTTTAGGACTGTGAGCAGGAATTGATACTGGCATAAATTTAAATTCAACTCCATCACCCCGCTCATTTCTAAACGTGCTACCCAAAATGCCATACTCAACAAAAGTATCA
>JABJPQ010000331.1 GCA_018663815.1 Halobacteriovoraceae bacterium
CAGCTGATGCATCTACAGAGTTTTGCCCTTCGGAAACCTTTTCATTAAATGTTTCTTTTGACCTTTCTCTTATTGTTCCATAATTTCCAAACTTTGCGCAGTAATCCTCAGCGTAACTAACTCCTACACAGTAAGGTGGTTGAGTTAGCTCATCTGTACATGTGACCTCTTCGGCAAATACTGTCAAAGAACTCATTATCAAAAGTGCAATAAATATTTTTTTCATATAAACCCTCCGAGCGTATACTCACAAGTCTGACCCCCATGGACTAGAGTCACTTCCGCCACTTATTGAGAATTTCATCTATAGTCCAAACTCATTTGAATAGTTGCTGGAATCAATCCACATACACCTTTCCTTATGATCAATGCTCGTAAATTTAGCTTGAAGTAACTTCTCTGTTGTCACACATAGCTTATCCTCATCCATTTGATAGTTTTGTGTTACAGAATAATCGTAGCATTTTGATATGCTAGCATAAATACCAGCTACCAGCTTTAATTCCTCTGTTTTATCCTTAGATAAAGTACATGTTGTAACTCTAATTCCTTCTTTTGCCTTTTCCAGTATTAACTTAACAACTCTCGACGTTTCTTTTGAACTCTGAAGCGGAGGGAAACCATAGCTATATGCATTTAAAGCAAGCAAAAGTGACACTAAAGTAAGAATTATTTTCATAACTGACTCCCGTTTATTTTAAAAATATCTTTTATAAACCGTTATATTAAATTTCTTTGTCTTTTAATTCATTGGTCGAAGAAGACATATTTCTTGACCAAGCTTCAATTTATTTTTTCACTCTAAGCTTTTTCATTCAGGCTTAGTTCTGATTCCTAGATTTTATTGCATTAAACAAGATGCTCCCTTTAGAGCATAGAGTTCCATGTCCCTTGCATCGACAATGTTTACTTTCATATCGTCATTAAAAAATGGTGTAAGCTGAACTTTCTCATGTAGTTTATGATACTTGATTTCTAAAACATCATAGCCTTCACCACAAAATTTCTTACTAAATAATCTAAGATTTTTTTTGTTAGTAACAAAAAGTAATTTGTAGCAGTGCCTATTTTTAATATTTCTTTTGCAATGATCTTTAAGTGATGAGTTCTTTGAAAGAATATTAGTAAGTATCGTGATTTTTTTTGAACTAAGTGATTCATATTCTGCATGAACAAAAACAGCGGGGTTGTTTGAATTATAGAAAGAGTCATCAATTTTTGTTTTTGTAAAAACAGAGGTTGAGCCAATTAAGGTTAAAAGAGTTAATAAATACTTCATGAATAATCCCTTCATCAAACTGATATTTTAAATTCAAATAATGCACATACTCTCTCAGCATTTAGGATGAGACTCAATTTGAATTGAAAGTTTTATAGACATGTATAAGAAATGAACACTTAACGATGTTTTAGGTGCTTAGGATTACATTTTGTGGCGACTGGTTGAGCTTGTCAAAAGGAGCTTGGGTTTTCTAATCATTAGTCCCATATAAAATAGTCTCATCCTGGTCAGCAGACCCTGTATCATTATCAGGTTGATACCATCCAGCGACTGGAACAGTTGCAAAGAACCTATAACCTGTTGGAGTCGTTCCTCGACGGACGCTGTATGGAGCATTAGGGTTAGCCCCTGTACGAGCTAAGGTTAGGGTCTCTATAAGGGTGTGAGAGCTGTCACGTACCTCAATTGTCCCTGCTTGTTTACTTGCAAAAGCCACCCAGTCAGCAGAGTTATTAATTGCATAATTTTTACGCATTAAACTTGTAGGTATAAAAGGGGCTGCACAATTTCCATTTGCATCAGCAAAGCTAGCTCCTGAAATCTTCTGGTCAGCTGATATAACTAAACTCTTACTTTGATAAAGAGATGATGTTCCTTGAGGATTAATTTGGTCAACGTCTTGCTTGCTTAAATTACCACTTCCCGTAGTTGAATTAGAGTGGATAAGCGAGTAGTTAGTTGAGTTAATATTAGTCGTAATTCTCATCGAACTTGATGGGAACCCAATTATTTCATATGAACTTGGAAGTAAAGGTTTTGGATCTTCATACTCACTTGCACCTGGATTACCGGAAGAATGAAAAGCTAAGATTGTTCCAGTGGATGTAACTTGAAAACTTCCAAAAACTGACCAAGAAAGAGTTGCTCCATTTCCAGCTGTTACTACCGCAGTGTCAAGAGTTGTTGTACCTTGTTTAACAGTAATAGTTGCATTTTCAGTTGCATAAACAAAAAGTTGTTGTGGGTTTCCTCTTATAGCATTAAAGCTAAACGATTTTCCGGCCCAAGCTGTAGGGTTCCAAGTGACATTGGCTTTGGAAGCGTTAGCCCCTGAACCTCTTCTTCCTGCAGTATAAATCGGAGCGTCTGCATCAATGACATCATACTGAGCTGTTGTTAAAGTTACAGGCGTTCCCTTGCTGATAGGAGAAGCTCCAATTTCAACATCGTTTAAATAAACTCGTGTATTATCATAAAGGGCTACAACTTTTGTTTGAGTTGCCCCTCCAACATTCATGGCTTTATTAGGACTATCAAATAGAGGGTCATCAGGCTTAGTTAAACCTTCAGCAGTATTTGACCAA
>JABJPQ010000328.1 GCA_018663815.1 Halobacteriovoraceae bacterium
CAATTAATACTCCCCCCAAAATTGTTCCTATCAGTATGGAAAGAAAGGTTCCCATTCCTACTAAAGCATTTCCTTGCACGAGTTCATCCTGTTCAAGTAGCTCTGGTAAAACTGAATATTTTACAGGTCCAAAAAATGTTGATTGAAGTCCCATAATAAACAAAGTGATTAGAAGAACTGTTAGGTTTTCAGTTATAAAGCCAAATGCCCCCACCAGCATGACCATAATTTCCCAAATTTTTATATAGAACATTAACTTATGTTTTGGATACTTATCTGCAACTTGTCCGGCCATGGCCGAAAAGAGAAAGAATGGAAAAATAAAAATACCTCCGCAAAGAGCAACCATCGACTCAGGGCCAAGGGTTCCAATGGCATAGGCTTTATATGTAATAAGCATAACCATACCATTTTTAAAAACATTATCGTTAAATGCTCCAAAAAACTGGGTCCAAAAAAATGGCCAAAATTTTCGGCTACCAATTAGATTGTGGTGGTTACTCATTACTACTCCCTTGCATATATTTAATTATGATATGCGAAGGTTTTGCAATTTGAAAGCGATAAGTCGACTAACGCGAAATTTCAGATTTTAAAGCTTTTATCAGTCTCAATATCTCAAGTTTAGACGAATCTACTCCAATCCCCATGTTTGAGGCCGACTGACAGATAGATTTATTACACAGAAGCATTGCTTTATGCAAAACTTGCGTAAACATGGTTCTCCCGACCCATAATAGATCTTCTTCTGAGGCATCTGGCATATCCTTAACCAAACATCGATAAAAACATTCTCCTCCAGGAGGTCCTTTAAATCCATCAATCTCATGGGAAATCGCTGCGTGAAACTGATTACTACTTGAGATCAAAAGGTTAAAAGTTGTTCGCATATCCTCTGCATGTTCTAATAAGTAATCAAAGGTTGCAACCACCATCTCCTCAAAATTTGAATTCTCTAAGGATTCATAAATATTTTGAATTTCCATATTAGTTTTAGCCAGACTACTTCTAATCGTTTCCACATAAAGATTTTCTTTATTTGAAAAATGATAATTTATAGCCGCTAAATTGACTTGCGACTCTTTTGCAATCTCTCTTACACTCACTCCATTAAACCCTTTTTGAGCAAAAAGTTTATGTGACACTTCTAAAATTGTTTGACGGGTTTTAGATGCATCATTCATTATACACTCTCTTTTAAAATGCTTGTTATACTTGTGTCTTCTTTACTCTTAAAAAAATTAATTCTCCCAATAAAAGCAATCCAATCTTCTAAAATTGCATAGGCGCATGGGACCCAAATCAAGGTTAAAATAGTTCCAGAAGTTAAGCCCCATGCCATGGCCATGGTCATTGGCACTAACATTGAATCACTCCCCCCAATTCCATAAGCTGTAGGGATCAATCCTGAGACGGTGGTTAATGAGGTTACCAATACGGCCCTTAATCTAAGTCCGGAAGCTTTAATTAATATTTCATGCAACTCTAACTTACCTTCCTCTCGCATCTGATCAATAAAAGAAATTAAAACAATACCTGAATTAACAATAATTCCGGCAAGTCCTATAACCCCAATCATGGCCAAAAATGAAATGGGCTTATTATGAAAGAAGAATGCAATTGAAAAACCAACTAGTCCAAGTGGAATTGTTGACATAATAATGATTGGTCTCAAGTAGGACTTAAACAAAAAGACTAAGAGAGCAAAAATTCCGATGAGAGCAATAATAAGTGCTTCACCAAGTGATTGCATTGATTCTTTAGTACTCTCTCCCTCTCCTCCAAATACAAGCGAGACATCTTGATGTTCAGCTAAAAGTTCATTATAAAATTGTTCTAATTTTTGATTTGCTTCAAAACTTGTAATTTTACTTTCATCAATTGTTCCGGTTAAAGTTTTTGAGCGTTTAAAATCAAAACGCTTAATTTCGTGGGAACCATCCGTTTTAGCTAGTCTTGCAACTGTACTCACAGGGACGAGGTTACCTAAACGATCCATCGTTTTTATATTATCAATATTTTTATCACTAACACGATTTTTATCCTGATAGCGCACATTCAGATCAATTTCTTTATTATCAAGTGAAACCTTGGAGATCATTGTTCCGGAAAGGGCCGTTCTTATGGCCGAGCCGATTGAATTAACACTAAGCCCTAACTGATCTGCTTTAGCATAATCAATCTTAACTTTTATTTCTTCCTCTCCCAAGATATCATCAATTTTTAAATCTCTGACACCCGGAATCGCTGCTAATTTTTTTTGAATTTTAGAAACCATTAAAGCTAAACTTTCAGCGTTATTGGATCTAAATGTTCCATTGATTGGTTCTCCAACAGGAGGTCCATTGGCCATGGCCTCAAAGGTTAGATCATTTGCCACTTCAGATTTACTAAGCCGAACTTTATCTAAAAAATCAGTGTAAAAAACATTATATTTTGCAAAGTCAGAAGCATAAATAACAAATAATCCATGATTCTCACCAGTAGCACCTTTGGGATCAGTTGGACCCATGGTAGAGGTTCCGGCCCTAACAACAATTGCTCTTTGCCAATTTCCTATACTCGCTTCCATTTCATTAGAAATTCTCATCATCTCACGTTCTGTTTCGACAAGACTCGTTCCTCTTGGCATTTCAATCCGTCCAACATAAATTTCAGTTTGCTCAGGTGGAAATAACATAAATTTATTACCCATCGTCATCAGCAGTAGGGCACCAAAGATTGTTACTCCAAAACCAACTGCTACGAGGTAACGATGTTTAACAAGTTTTGTCATGAAGTTTTCAAACTTTTCTATAAAACGGTGAAACCAATCCTTTTTTGTTTGCTCTCCCTTCTTTTTGTCTTTACCCGCAGCAAAGCGAAGTCGCATTGGCAAAAAGAAAAAGCTTTCAACTAAGGAGATTAGTAGAGAAATACTTACGACGATGGGAATATACTTTATAAATTGTCCCATGATTCCCTTCGTTACCAACATAGGTAAAAAGGCTGCGATCGTTGTAAATCCAGTTGTTGTAATTGGCAACCATAACTGCTTTACAGATGTAAAGGCAGCCTCATTGGCATCCATATTATGTTCAGATCTTAAGCGTGCAAAATTTTCTGATATAACAACAGAATTATCAACTAACATACCCAGAGCAATAACAAGCGCAAGGATCGTAATGGCATCTAAATTCATTCCAAAGATTGGCATAAAGCCAACTGTGGCCATTACGGCTAAAGGCAAAGACATACTGGCCATCAGACCAATTTTTCCTGGTAAAAAGATGAAAAGAAAAAGAACAACTAATACCAATCCTGAGATAGCGTTTGAACTTAGGATATCAAGTTTTTTCTTAACTTTCTCACCCTCATTATTATAAATTTTAATTTCAAATTGCCCTTCATATTGCTTTTGAAATCTGGCTAGAATAATATTAACTTCTTTAACCAGGGCAATCGTATCGGAGCCACCTTTTTTATTTACAATTAAAAAAGTTGCTTTTTTACCGTTAAAGCTTGCCAATGTTTTTGCATCCTCTGCTCCATCAAATACATCAGCAATGTCTTTTAAAAGAATTTTTTTACCGGTAAAGTTTGATCGAACAACTAATTGTTCTAGATCAGCTGCATCTCGTATTTTTCCTTCTACCCGAATAAGCTGCCTATAGCCCTTATTGTCGAGGTTTCCCCCGGGAATATCTACGTTTCTGGACTTTACTTTTGCGAGAACTTCTTCAATTCCAATATGATACTGCGCCATTTTATTCTCATCGACTCGAATATAAAATTGGCGTTTCCTAAATCCAACGAGTCGAACATTTTTAACTCGTTTTGAGTCTTCAAGTTCTTCTTTTAGTGCATCAACCATAAGTTCTCTAGCACGATTTACATTGTCGCCAATAACGGCTAATTCTACGGCCGGAAATTCTTCAGAGTTTATTTCCATATAAGCTGGATCATCCCGTAGATCCGTTGGAAGATTATTAACCTCTTTCACTGCTTTTTGTAATTCATCTAGAACTTCATCCTCGTCTTCATTATCCATATCAACTCGAACCATAATTTTAGATAAGCCTGATTTTGAAACTGATTTAACGTCTTTTAAACCAGAGACCTCACGAATTTTATCTTCTATTGGTTTCGTAATCTTTGTTTCAACATCTTTCGCAGTAGCTCCCTCATAGCGTGTTGTGATTTGGGCCATGGCAAAATTTACGGTGGGAAAAGACTCTGCGTTTAGTTTAGCCAGCCCCATCAAGCCAAAAATGACCATTCCTAGAGAGAGAATGATGGTTAGTTTATGA
>JABJPQ010000061.1 GCA_018663815.1 Halobacteriovoraceae bacterium
AAAGCAGGAGCAGCGTTTTTAAAAATCCTGATAAATGGCTTCCATGGAATTTCGAAACAAATTAATCAGTTTAAACTATTTCAAGAGTCAACTCAAACAGGCTAGCCGAAGGGACACAAGTTACCAAGCAAATTATTGCACCAGGAAGAAATTCTCCATGTCCTTGTGGATCGGGTAAAAAATCTAAGCGTTGCTGCTTTAACTAGAATTGACCTGAATGGTTACACTCAATATTCTGTTAATTTAAAGGGGTATTATGAGCTTGGCAAAGTATGTAATTACCTTTCGACATTTTGAACTTAAATATCTTCAGTTGTTTTATTAAAGATCTTCCATATCATGATACAAATCAACGAGAAAGTGATTCTTATCTTTAGCACAACTAGAGTTATGACCTAGGTACTTAACGGTATACCCATAAACACCTTCAAGTGTTTCAAGAACTTTTCTTCCACATTTTTTTTCTTCAAAAAGATAAGTAGATATATCATCTGCAATATACAAAACAGGACAGTTTAGGTTGCCTGCAATTGAAGAAAGTGCATAAACCCTTCGAGACATCTTATCAGCGATTTTATCAGTCTGATTAAGTGTAAGACCTAGTGATTCCAACTTATGATCATTTAGCCCTGGATTATCGACGAGGAACTGAGATATTGATTTTTTTAAAAATCTTTTAGCTGACGCTTCAATATCCGTTGGATGTTTTTTATCAACCCTTTCTAAACCCTGGCAGTCGTATACATCCATTGCTCTTTGCTGTTCTTGTCGCGTATTTGAACTTGCCATGCTTACTGAAAGAGTTAGGCTGGCGATCATACCAGTAATAAATCTAGTGTATTTCATAATTCCTCACTTTATAAACTCATTTATACTTAATCTTTTTTTTAGTACTTCATAAATTGTATTGAAACTTGGTAATTCACTCTAGGCGAACTACTACCCATCCCATGAGTATGAATTTTACACTTAGATCCACCAGCTATAATTATAGCTGGATGGAAGCCCGTACGATTATATGTTCCAAACTCAATTTTGATTCGTTTAATTTCTTTTTGTAATTCACTTTGACATTCAACGGCTAAATCATCTCTTACCTCAGAACTAGTAAGTGCGACTAAGTCTGAGTTTTTTACAAATGTGGGTACATTATTATAAAATGATTCACTACTAAGTGTAGGCAAACTAAATAATAGCAATGTCATTACTGTGAATATTTTTTTCATTTTAAAATTCCTTTTGAAGCGAAATATAAATCGCCTAGTTTTATTCTGGACAAATATTACTTTCAATATATGTTTCTAAAATATCTTCACACATCTCTTCTTTAACAATATCTTCAAGGAGATCCACTTCAGCCTGTATCCGACCTTCATAAAGTTTAATCGTTTCACTTCCATCAACAGTCATTCTTGATCCCTCAGCTTTTATTAGAGTAACTGCTCCACGCTGCTGAACAAAATCGCAACCACAAAAATTAAAATGTATATTGTCTCCTGCAAAAGATACCATTGAGGCTAAAAGTGTTAACCCAATCAATAGTTTTTTCATAATTTTTCCTGAGCAAAAGCTTCTAAATTTGGTTCTAAGTATTAAGTACGGAGGTAATACACGAAAAAGGCGCGACGCACAACAGCGGTTGTAATTATTTCCTTTTTTGGAAGTTGTTCGAATTGACCTTAAAATTTACAGGGGATTAAAATAGAAGAAATCCATGCCCGCGAGAAACTTTCGCTAAGCCAGATTAAGCTTTAGCTATAAACAATTATCTGTTCCAATTTTAGGTTATAGTTCAAATGCACCAGCATCACATGATCCGTCGGTTCGTGGATAATTTCTTTGATCATTAGAACACCCAACAATCCCTTTATCGATTGCAGGGGAACCTGGTAAAAGTGGAAATGTTTGAGTTACACCGCCATTATCTGAGAGAGCTCCCAAACTTAGCGTTGTACTACCTGCTCCTCCTGCAACTGACCAGGAGCACGTTGTCCCATCTTCTAAGTTATAACCACCATCAACAGTGGCAAGACACGTATCAGAGTCGGTTGGGTCTAGATTTCCAGAAAAAATTGAACCAGTAACTGTTAAGGTACTACCAGCTCCATTAAGTGCTGCTCCTACATTATTGATTGTTATTGTGTTAGACACAAAGGTTGAACTACTTATTGTATGGGTCCCTGAGGATGCAAAGAACGCTCCTCCTTGATCTGAGGTATTATTATAAAAAGTTGAATTATTTATATCAACAGAGGTACCTCCTGAAAAATGAATTGCACCTCCATCGTGCCCAGAGTTAGAAGAGAATAAACTTCTATCGATACTTAGCGATCCCCCTTGTACAGAAATTGCCCCCCCGTTCCCACCAAATGTTGTGCAACTATTATTGTAAAATAATGTATCTTTCACGATGACAATTCCACTCCAAATCATTATGGCTCCACCATATGAGGTAGCCCCAGAATTTGAATTATTAGTAAAATCTGAATTTAGTATTGAGATCGTGGCACTTGAGCTATTCATTCTGATAGCCCCTCCCCAATTTGAACTTGCGATGTTATTCTTAAACGTTAC